>NZ_BJTG01000004.1:300000-545166 GCF_013340205.1 Anaeromyxobacter diazotrophicus | reverse complement strand
GGGCTCGCCCTGCTCGGCCGGGAGCTGCGGACGCGGCCGCTCCTGCGCGAGGCGCTCACGGCGGGGCGGGTCAAGCTCCGCGCCGCGCAGACGGTGCTGAAGGTGGCGGTGGGCGAGGACGAGGCGGCCTGGGTGGAGCGCGCGGCGCGGATGACCGTCCGCGCGCTCGAGGCCGAGGTCCGCCGGGCGCGCGCGGCGCCGGGCGACGAGGAGGAGCCGTGGCTGCGCCTCGACGCGCGCCTCGAGCCGGAGGAGCGCGAGGTGGTCGACGAGGCGCTGGCGCTCGCGGGCGAGCTCATGCCGGGCGCGACGCGCGCCGAGCGGCTCGAGGCGATCGCCCAGGAGTTCGCGGGCGAGTATGCGGGCGAGGGAGACCCGGACCCGGCGCGCGTGCTCGGCGCGGCGGTCCGGACGCGCCCTGCCGGCGACGACGCGCGCGCCGCAGCCCTCGAGGGGGAGACGGAGCGCTGGGCCGCGCTTCGTGCCCTGCCAGACATCGCGGCCCCGGACGTCCGCTTCTACGAGACCGCCACCGCCCAGGAGGTGGACGGCCGACTGCGGGAGCTCGCCGCCCTGCGGGCGGAGTGGGAGGACCTCGTCGGCTACTGCGCCCTCGCGGTCCGGAAGAGCCAGCTCTACCGGCTCCTCGGGTTCGCGAGCTTCCGCCAGTACTGCGAGGAGCGGCTGGGGCTCGCGGCGCGCTCGATCGAGGAGCGGGCCAAGGTCGAGGAGCGGCGCTGGGCCTCGCCAGCGCTCCAGGAGGCGAAGCGCGAGGGGCTGGCGTTCGAGAAGCTGCGGCTCCTCTCGAAGCTGCCCGAGCCGGAGATCACCCGCTGGACCCCGCGGGCGAGGGGCCTCACCTGCGTCGCGCTCCGGCGCGAGCTCGAGGGCGAGGCCGAGCGGCGGATGCGTGCGCAGGGGAAGCTGGCCGTCCCGCTGGCGCTCCGGATGGCGGCGGTCCTCGCCGCCGCGGTGCAAGCCGTCCGCGACCGGACCGGGAGGCCGCTGCCGCTCGGGACCTGCCTCGCCGTCCTCGCGCAGCACTTCCTCGACACCTGGAAGGGCGGGAAGCGCGCCCGGAGCCGCTCGCGGAAGGTGCGGGACCGGGACGCGGGGCATTGCCAGGTCCCCGGCTGCAGCCGCCGCGCGACCCACGCCCACCACGTCCTCTTCCGCTCGCACGGCGGAGGGGACGAGCTCGACAACCAGCTCGGCCTCTGCGCGTTCCACCACCTCCGGTGCATCCACGCCGGCCACCTGCGCGTGGTGGGCCGGGCGCCTGAGGCGCTGCGGTGGTTCCTCGGCGGGAAGGCGTGGAGCGGGCCGGAGCCCGCGAGGCGGTCCGGCGGAGGGGTGGAGGTCTCGGCAGCGTGATGAGCTTCGGGCAGCGCCGCTCTCTTCTCCCTCGCCCCGCAAAGCGGGGGAGGGCCAGGGAGGCTGACGACGTGTTGGCCGATCATCAGAATGAGCTGTAGGGGCCACGGGGCCTCGACCGCCTGGCGGGCTGCCCGCGGCCGCGCTATCACCTTCGGGTGGAGACGCTCACGGCGGCGGTGCTGGTGGTCGGCAACGAGGTCCTGTCGGCGAAGCGCGCCGACCAGAACGGCCCGTACGCCATCCGCGTCCTGCGCGAGCGCGGCGTCCGGCTGGAGGCGCTCCTCACGCTCCCCGATCGGCTGGAGCTCATCGCCGAGGCGGTCGCGCGGGAGCGGGCGCGCGTGGACTGGCTCTTCACTGCGGGCGGCGTGGGCCCGACCCACGACGATGTGACCCTGGCGGCGGTGGCGCATGCGCTGGGGCGGCCGCTCGTCCGGCACGAGCGGCTGGTCGCGAACATCCGGCGCTGGCACGCGCGGCACGGCGGCGAGCCGCCGGAGGCGGCGCTGCGCATGGCGGACGTGCCGGAGGGGACGCGGCTCGCCGGCGATCCGGGCTTCCCGGTGATGGCGGTGGAGAACGTGGTCATGCTGCCCGGCCCGCCGGAGTTCTTCCGCCTCCAGCTCGACGCCTTCGCCGCCGAGCTCGCCTCGCCCCCGTTCCGGGCGGCTTCCCTCTTCCTCGCGCTGGGCGAGGACCACTTCGCCGCCGCGCTCGACGGCGTGGCGCGGGCGCACCCCGACGTGGACATCGGCAGCTACCCGCGGTTCGACGAGGCCGACCACCGGGTCGAGGTGACCTTCGAGGCGAAGGACGCGGCCCGGGTGGAGGTGGCGCTGCGCGCGTTCGTGGCGGCGCTCCCCGAGGGCGCCGTGGTCCGGCGTCACGGACCCTGAGCGACCGGCGCCACGGCGAGCCCGAGCCGCTGGCGTAGGCGGAGGTGCTCGTCGCTGGCGGCGAAGAGCAGGAGGTCGCGCAGCGGCGCCAGGTCGCGCGCGGCGGCCGCCCGGTCGGCGCGCCCGGCGGCGGGCGCACCTTCGGCCAGCACCAGCGCCAGTGCGGCGGGGACGTCGCCCGCCACGAGGAGCCCGGCCCGGCCGGCGGTGGCGGCGAGCCCCTCCTGCCACTCCGCCACCTCCGGCGCGCCGGAGACGAGGAGCGCGTGCACCGGCTCCTCCAGCGCCTTGCGCACCTTGCGGGGGACTGCGCGCGCGACGGCGCGCGCCAGCGCCTCGGCGGGGACGCCGAGCGAGGTGTCCTCGGGCGCGATGAGCCGCACGGTGGCGGAGAGCAGCTCGCGGAGCGCGGCGGCGGAGAGGCGGTCCGCCAGCGCCGAGCGGGCGCGGACCCGCGCGGCGGCGCGCGCCACCAGGAACCGCTGCTCCGACGGGCCGAAGCGGGCCGTCAGCTCCGGGCCGGCGAAGGCCACCACCGGCTCGCCGGGCAGCAGGGTCAGCCCGGCGCCTTCGCCTCCCGCGCGGAGCGGGAACGGCCGCAGGGCCAGGGCGCGGCAGGTCTCCTCGACCAGGCGCTCGAGCGCGGCCGGGGGGCGCTCGCGGCCGCGGGAGGGAGCCGGGAGCTGCGCCACCTCGCAGAGGGCGTCGGCGGCGAGCGCCAGGATCTCCGACAGCGGCCCGCGATCGGCGGGATGGCGCAGGCGCGCCCAGTCGGCCTCGGAGAGCGCTCGCCCGGGGGCCGGCGCCTGCGCCGGCGGCGCGCGCTCGGCCGCGGGCGCGCCGCCGGGCTCGGGCTCGGAGGGCTGCAGGAACCGGAGCACCCCCGCCACCACGAACGCGCTGTCGACCGCCCGCGCGGCGTGGAAGAGGCGGAAGAGGGCGCGCCAGCTCTCGACGCGGCCGGGATCCTGGGCGAGCAGGCGGCGCTGCTCCTCGAGGAGCGCGCCGGCGGCGGGACCCGCCTGCGCGACGGCGGGCGCGACGGGCTCGCCCGGCGCCTCCTGCTCGGCGAGCGCGGCCGCCGCGCGGCCGTCGTCGGGCGCGAGCCGGCGCGCCTCCTCGTAGAGGGCGCGCGCCGCGGCGAGATCCCCGAAGCGGGTCGCGCGGAGCTCGGCCAGCGCCAGGAGGTGCGTGCAGCGCTCCGGCGCGGCGAGGTCGGGCAGGGCGAGCAGGCGCCGCAGCGCGTCCGCGGCGCCCGGCCAGTTCTCGGCGCGCGCGTGCAGCGCCGCCAGGCGCTGCAGCGCGGAGGCGTCGCCGGGGGCGGATGCCAGCACCGCCTGCAGGTGGCTCACCGCCCGCGCCGGGTCGGCGAGGGGGCCGTCGTACAGCGCGGCGAGCTCGAGGTGGGCGGCCTCGAGCTGCGGCGCCGGTCCGCCCAGCCCGAGGAAGGTGGTGAGATCGCGGGCCGCCTCGGCGTGCCGGCCGGCCGCGGCGTGCAGGCGCGCGCGGACCTCGAAGGCCTCGCCCCGCTCCGGGGCCGCCAGGGCGGCCGCGCCGGCCGCCTCGAACGCCCGCTCCTCACCACCCAGGAGCGCGGCGGGGTCGGCCGCTTCGCGCAGCAGGGCCGCGAGCCGCGCGCCCGCCTCGGCCCGCGCCGGCGCGCGCGCCAGGGCGGCGGTCCAGTCCGCCGCGGCGCCGGCCGGATCGCCGAGGCGCCGCGACAGCTCGCCCGCCTCGTCGAGCGCGGCCGCCGCCGCGCCGTCGTCGGCGAGCAGGGCGGCCTGGCTGCGGAGCGCGTTGCGCGCCTCGGCCAGCTCGCCGCGGCGCGTGGCCACCCGCGCCAGCGCGCAGACCGCCGGCAGGGCGCCGGGGTTCGCCACCAGCGTCCGGTGGAGGACCTCGGCCGCCTGCTCCAGCCGCCCCGCGGCCTCGTGCTCCTCGGCGGCGCGCAGGCCGGCCTGGAGGTCGTCACCCGAAGCGCCCAGGGCGGCGACGCCGCTCAGGCCCTCGAGCTCGGCGGCGAGGAGGCGCGCGGAGGGATCTTCCGGCGCGGAGGCCAGCGCCGCCCGGCAGGCGTCGAGCGCCGCCGCGCGGTCTCCGAGGCGCTCGGCGTGGAGCCGCGCCGCCCGCAAGAGCGCCGCGGTGCGGGCGGGGCCGTGGGCGGCCGCCGCCTGGGCGCGGAGGAGCGCCGCCAGCTCGCCGTGCCGCCCCGCCGCGGCGAGGAGCCGGTCGAGCGCGCGGAGCGAGCGCGCGTAAGCGGGGACCTCCGCCAGCGCCTCGAGGTGGACCTCTACCGCGTGCGCGGGCTCGGCGAGCCGGGTCTCCCACAGGTCGGCCACGTCGGCCAGGAGCTCCGCGCGTCGCTCGGGCGCGCCGCGGACCGCCGCCTGGGCGCGCAGCACCTCCACCAGGCTCTCCCAGGCGCCGCGGGCGCGGTGGAGCCGGGCCAGGGCCGCCAGGGCGCCGAGGTGCTCGGGCGCGAGCGTGAGCACCTCGCGGTAGCCGGCCAGGGCCTCGGCCTCGTCCCCGAGCTGCCGCTCCAGGATCTCGGCGGCGCGGAACTGGAGGTCGGCGGCCGCCGCGGCCGACGGCGCCACCTCCGCCTCGGCGCGGCACATGCGCACGAGCTCCGTCCAGCGGCCGCTCCGCGCGTAGAGCCGGCCGAGCGCGCGCAGCGCGGGGCGGTGCGACGGGTCGAGCGCGAGGATCCGCTCCAGGGTCAGCCGGGCGGCGTCGGGATCCGCGAGCGGCTCCTCCTGGGCCTCGGCGGTCCGCTGCAGGAGGGCGATCGCGGCGCGCGGGTCCTGGGTCGTGCCGAGGAGGCGCTCGTTCACCTGCACGAGGTCCGCGAAGCGGCCGATCCGGTCGTAGAGGCCGGAGAGGGCGCGCAGCGCCACCGCGTGCTGCGGCGCGAGCTCGAGCACGCGCTCCCAGGCGCGCGCGGCGGTGCCCGGGTCGGCCAGCCGGTCCTCGTGCAGCCGCGCCAGCCGGATGAGCAGGGCGATCCGCTCCTCGGGGGCGGCGGTGCCCTCGAGCCCATCCTCGAGGAGGGCCGCCAGGTCCGCGTGGCGCCCGAGCGAGGCGTACAGGCGCTCGAGGCCCTGGCGCGCGGCGCACAGCGCGGGGTCCTGCGCCAGCGCCTCACGGTAGCGCTCGACCGCCTCGTCCGGCCGGGCCAGCCGCTCCTCCAGGACCTCGCCCGCCTTGAACGCCCGGTGCGCCTTCTCGCGGGGGTCGGCGGCGGCGTCGCGCTCGGCGAGGAACGTCTCGAGCAGATGCTCCCAGTCCTCGGCCCGGGCGAAGAGCCGGCCCAGCGCGGCGAGCGCGCCGCGGTGCCCGGGGGCGAGCGCCAGCACCGCCCGGTAGCCGGCGACCGCGCCGTCGGCGCGGGCGAGCCGCTCCTCGCAGATCTCGGCCAGCCGCAGGTGGCCGGCCACGAGCTCCACCACCTCGCCGGGGGTGCCGGCCTGGGTAGCGGCGCGCGCGCGGAGCGCCTCGGCCGCCAGCTCCCACTCGCCCCGCTCCTCGTGCAGCGCGGCCAGGGTGTCGAGCACGATCGGGTCGTCCCCGCCGCGCCGCCGCGCCGCCAGGAGACGCGCGCGCGCCTCGGCGGCGTCGTCCAGCGGCCCCGAGAGCAGGCGGGCCAGCGCGCACAGCGCCAGGCCGGCCTCGCGCGGGGAGGTCGCCTCGTCGGAGGCCTCGGCCTCCAGCACGCGCGCCAGCGAGGCGTCGCGACCCTCGCGCTCCGCATGGCGCCGCGCCTCGCGCCGCAGCGCCGCGTCGCCCGGGGCGAGATCGAACGCGCGCAGCGCCAGGTCCGCCGCCAGCGCCGGGCGCTCGAGGCGCTCCTCCGCCACGGCCGCGGCCGCGGCCAGCAGGGGCGCCGCCGCGGCGGGGGCGGAGAGCTCGGCGCACCGCTCCAGGGCGCGGATGCGGTCGTCGTGGTGGCCCAGGGCGCGGGCGCGCTCCTCCGCGGCCTGCGCGTCGGCGCGCGCCGCCGGCCCGAAGCCCGGGTCCGCCTGGGCGGCCGCGCGCCAGAGCGCCTCGGCGCCGTCGCGGTCGCCGAGGTGCTCGGCCCGCAGGCGGCCCGCTTCGAAGAGCAGCGCGGCGGCGGCGGCCGGGGTGGCGGCCCCCTTTGCCTCGCGCTCGAAGAGGGCGGCCTGGGCGGCCCAGTCCACCGGCGGGCTCGCCGGCAGCTCGCCGGCGGTGGAGGCCGGCTGCGCGGCGGGGGCCGGATGCTCCGCGGATTCGGGGAGGGGCTGATCGGCGGACGGCGAGGACGGAGCTACCGCGGAGGCCGGCTCGGACATGGACGCGCTCGCTCAAATACGCAGGATCAAAGCATGATCCTACCATCGCCCCCGTGAGGGGTACAGCGCATCCCATCGTCTGTCGGTGAAACGTGGGACGCGCCGGAGCGCGCACCGGGCCGGCTCAGGGCCGCGCGATCACAGCTCGAAGCGGTCGATCTGGCCGCGCTGCTGGAGGATCTCGAGGGCGCCCTTCGTGATCTTCTCCTTGTCCTCGCCCTGCAGCTTCACCACGAGCGGCGCCAGCGAGCGCTCGCCCTTGCGCGAGGGGGGTGGCGGCACCACCGCCACGGCCCAGCTGTCGCCGAGGTCTTTGTCGACCGTGACCTGGCACTCGGTGGTCCCGATGAAGGCTCGCGCCATGGTGCTCGTCTCCGATTGAGGTGGGAAGGCGGCGGCAATGTAGCGTAAAAGCCGCTGCATGAGAACGCGTCTCGCCCTCGCGGTCGCGCTCCTCGCCTGCTCCGGCGGACGGCCGTTCGTGACGCGCGGCGAGCCGGTGGTGACGTTCGAGGGCAAGGTGGAGAAGGGGCCGGCGGTCCTGGGCACCACCGACCTGGAGTCGCTGGCGCGGCGGGCCTTCGAGGCGGTGCCACCCGGGGGCGAGCGCGTGCGTTTCGAGGGGCTGGCGCTGGCGCCGCTCCTCGGCGACACGCTCGAGGTCGAGCGCGGGGCCGACACGGTGGTCTTCCGCGGCGAGGGGGGCCGCGCCGCGGCGGTGCCGCTCGTCAGCGTGCGGCAGCTCAAGCCCGTGCTGGCGGACCAGGCGGGCGACGCGCCGATCGGCGCCTGGCGCCGCGAGGCCGCCCCGCTCCAGCTCGCCTGGCCCAACCTCGACGCGCCCGGCATCGACAGCGACCCGCGGCTGCGCTGGTGGTGGCTCGGCGGGGTGCGCCGGGTGGAGCTGGTGAGCTGGCTCGCCACCTACGGCAAGGCCCTGCGCGTGCCGCCCGGCGCGAGCGACGCCGCCCGCCTCGGCGCCGACGTGCTCGCCACCTCCTGCCTCGGCTGCCACCGGCTGCACGGCGCCGGAGGGACGCGCGGGCCGGCGCTCGGGGCCGGCCTGGTGAAGGGCGACCCGTCCGCGGTGACGGCGCGGCTGCGGCTCCACCTCCAGCGCACCTCGGCGGGGGCCGGCGCGCCCGAGCTCACCCCGGCCGCCGTGGGCCAGGTGATCGCGTTCCTGCGCGCGGTCGAGCTGGCGGCCCGGCCGGACGAGGACATCAAGGAGCCGGAGAGCGTCGAGGCACCGCCGCCCGTCCTCCCGCGGCGGTGAGGGGCCGCCCGGGCGCTCAGATCGCCCAGATGAAGCCGATCTTCACCCCGACCAGCTCGGCGATCTGCTTCGCGACCTGGCGCCCGTCGCGGTTCGCGACCCAGCGCGGCACGACCACGTGGAACTCGCCGTGCGTGAGCTCGGCGGCGCTCGCGAAGAGCTGCCAGCGGCTCGCGAGGTCCTCGAGGGTGAGGGTGCCCTGCGCCGCCACCACGTCGAAGAAGACGGGCTTGGGGGACTGGCAGAAGAGGCTCGGCCGGTGGTCCTTCATGGCGCCGTGGATGACCTCCGGCACCTCCCAGCCCGGCAGGTCGGCGCGCACGCCGCCGTAGCCGGCGAGCGGCAGCGCCTCCGCCATGAGCCGGATGGCCGCCTCCCGGCTGACGCCCGGGGCAGCGCTGGGCTCGAGCTCGAGCACCTCGGGATGTCCTCCGTGCTCCATGCCACGTCAACACTGCGCCCGCGCCCCGCGAACGGCACGTTCGGCTGGCGCTCCCGGGAGGTGCACGGTCCCTCGCCCGGCCGCCCGGGTGGCGAGCGTCATGACGCGCCCATGACACGGGCCCGGCATCTTCCCGCGGTGCGATTGACGCACGTCAAAACGAGGTCGAGCATGTCCGACGCCGCCCGGGCGCCGAGGTCCCCCGATCGCATCCACTGGCTCAAGTCCGCGCCGTTCTTCGCCGTGCACGCGGTGGCGGTCGCGACGCTCGTCGCCGGGCCGTTCTCCTGGAAGCTGGTGGCGCTGGCCGCCGGCAGCTACGCGCTCCGGATGTTCGGCATCACGGCCGGCTACCACCGCTACTTCGCCCACCGCTCCTACAAGACGGGGCGCGCCTTCCAGCTGGCGCTCGCCTTCCTGGGCGGCACCTGCACGCAGAAGGGCGCCCTGTGGTGGGCCGCGCACCACCGGCACCACCACCGCTACTCCGACCAGCCCGAGGACATCCACTCGCCGCTGCAGCGCGGGTTCTGGTGGAGCCACGCCGGCTGGATCCTCTGCACGCGCTACGACGAGACCCGGCTCGACCACATCAAGGACTTCGCCCGCTACCCCGAGCTCCGGTGGCTCGACCGCTTCCACGTCGTGCCGCCCATCGCCTACGCGGCGCTGCTCCTCGCGCTCGGCGGGATGCCGGCCCTCCTGTGGGGCTACTTCGTTTCGACCACGTTCCTCTGGCACGGGACCTTCCTCGTGAACTCGCTGGCGCACGTCATCGGGCGCCGCCGTTACGACACGGCGGACGGCTCGCGCAACAGCCTCCTCATCGCGCTCGCCACCCTCGGGGAGGGCTGGCACAACAACCACCATCACTACCAGTCGACCGCCAACCAGGGGTGGTTCTGGTGGGAGATCGACGTGACCTGGTACGCGCTGCGCGCGCTCGCCGCCCTGGGCGTGGTGCGCGAGCTGCGCACGCCGCCGGCCGCCGTCCAAGCCCGCACCGCCGTCCCCGCCGCGCCGGCCGCCGCCGCCGCCGAGCCCGGCGCCAGCGCCTGATCGGGCAGGCGCCGGGCGCCGCTCGCGGCTAGACTCCGCCGCGACCGGAGGTGGCACCGATGGCGGCGAGCGCGGCGTGGCAGCGGTACGGAGAGCTCCTCTGCGGGGTCCCCGAGGTGGGACTCACCGTGGATCCGAGCCGGATGGGGTACGACGGCGCCTTCGTCGAGCGCACCGCGCCGGCGCTGGCGCGCGCCTTCGAGGCCATGGACGCGCTGGAGGCGGGCGCCCTCGCGAACCCGGACGAGGGGCGGCGGGTCGGCCACTACTGGCTCCGCGACCCGGCGCGCGCCCCGACGCCGGAGCTGCGGCGCGAGATCGAGGAGGCCGCCCGCCGCGTGCAGGCGTTCGCGGCCGACGTGCACGCCGGCCGGCTGCGGCCGCCCGCGGGCGGGCGGTTCACCGACCTCCTCTGCGTCGGCATCGGCGGCTCGGCGCTCGGGCCGATGTTCGTGGCGGACGCGCTGGGCGACCCGGCGCGCGACCCGCTCCGGCCGCACTTCCTCGACAACACCGACCCGGACGGCTTCGCCCGCGTGCTCGGCGCGATCGGCCCGCGCCTGGGGCAGACGCTGGTGGTGGTCACCTCGAAGAGCGGCGGGACGCCGGAGACGCGCAACGGCATGCTGGCGGCGCGCGCCGCCCTCGACGCGGTCGGGCTCGCGCTCGGGCCGCAGGCGGTGGCGATCACCCAGGCCGGCTCGCCCATGGACGAGCTGGCGCGGCGCGAGGGCTGGCTGGCGCGCTTCCCGATGTGGGACTGGGTCGGGGGGCGTACCAGCGAGACGTCGGCGGTGGGGCTCCTCCCGGCGGCGCTGCAGGGGCTCGACGTCGAGGGGCTCCTCGAGGGGGCGCGGCGCTGCGACGAGGCGACCCGCGTCCACGACCCGCGGCGCAACCCCGCCGCGGCGCTGGCGCTCTCCTGGCTCTTCGCCACCGGCGGGAAGGGCGGCGCGAAGGCGATGGTGGTCCTGCCGTACAAGGACCGGCTCCTCCTCTTCAGCCGCTACCTGCAGCAGCTCGTGATGGAGTCGCTCGGCAAGCGGCTCGACCTCGCCGGACGGCGGGTGGACCAGGGGCTCACCGTCTACGGGAACAAGGGGTCGACCGACCAGCACGCCTACGTGCAGCAGCTGCGGGACGGGGCGGACGACTTCTTCGCCGTGTTCGTGCGCGTGCTCGAGTCGGGCGGGGCGCCGGCGGAGGTGGAGCCCGGCGTGACCGCGGGTGACTACCTGCACGGCTTCCTGCTCGGCACGCGCGCCGCCCTGGCCGAGGGCGGCCGCGGCTCGGTGACGATCACCGTCCGGCGGGTGGACGCGCGGTCGGTGGGGGCGCTGGTCGCGCTCTTCGAGCGGGCGGTCGGCCTGTACGCGTCGATGGTGGGCGTGAACGCCTACCACCAGCCCGGCGTCGAGGCGGGCAAGAAGGCCGCGGCGGCGGTGCTGGCGCTCCAGGCGCGGGTCGTCGGCGCGCTCGGGCCCACGCCGCGGACCTCGGAGGAGCTCGCGGCCGCGCTCGGCGAGCCGGAGGTCGAGACGGTTCACCTGCTGCTCGAGCACCTGGCCGCGAACGGGCGTGCAAGGAGCGAAGGGGAGGGGATCGGTGCGCGGTTCAGCGCCGGCTGAGGGTGACCGACGCCGAACACCTGTCACTTCACCCTCTCCCCACCGGAGGAGAGGGGCCGCACCTCAGAGATACACTGATCTGCGCGCCGCCACGTCCTCGTCGAGCAGCTGCTGCAGGGAGGCGCGGGTGCGCTCGGTCAGGGCGAGCACCTGGGCCTGGTCCTCGGAGGCGGCGGCGTCGGCGGCGCCGGCCGGGATGGGCTCGCCGAAGCGCAGCGACCAGCGCGACGGCAAGGGGAGGACCCCGAGCGGCGCGAGGGGGAGGGAGGCCGAGCTGCCGAGGAACGGGATCCCGAGCCGCTCGGCCAGCCAGCCCGGCCGCGCGAAGGGCGCGCTCGTCTCCTCGCTGCCCACGATGGCGCAGGGGACGACGGCGGCCCCGGCGCGGAGCGCGATGCGGGCGAAGCCGCCGCGGCCGAAGCGCTCGACGCGGTAGCGCTGCGTCCAGGGGCGGCCGGCGTTGCGGCTGCCCTCCGGGAACACCGCCACCGCGGTGCCGGCGCCCAGGAGGCGGAGCGCGTTCTCGGGCGTGGCCGGCACGGCGCCGAGCCGCGTCGAGGCGCTGCCGAAGATGGGGGCCTTGAGGGCCGGGTCGTCGAGCAGCGGCCGGAGGTCGCGGCGGGCGGGGTGCTCGCGCGCCAGCGCCATCCGCAGCACCAGCGCGTCCCAGGCCAGCGCGCCGCCGTGGTTCGCCACCACCATCACCGGCCCTTCGCTGGGGACGTGCTCGATCTGGCGCACCTCGACCCGCCACCAGGTGCCGTACAGGAAGTCGAGCACCGGCGCGGCGCGGGCGGCCAGCTCCCGGTCCATCCCGAAGAAGTCGAGCTCGCCGGGGCCGGAGAGCAGGGAACGCAGCTGCGCCAGCCCGGCGAGCCGCTCCCGCAGCGCCGGCAGGAGCCCCGCCAGCGCCTGCCCCAGGTCGCGCGCGAGCTGGCCGGCGGCCTCCTGGCGAGCGAGGTCGCGCAGCCGCTCGGCCGCCCCGCCCGCGGCGGACTCCAGCCGCTGCTCCACCGCGTCGAGGCGCTCGCGCACCGCCTCCACCGCCGCCCCCACGCCGTGGGGCGCGGCCGGCGCCGGAGCCCGACGGGCAGCGGTCGTGGCCGCCACCGGCGCCGAGGTCCCGGATGCCGTCGGACTCCCGGTCGCGGTCGAGGTCGCGGTCGAGGTCGCGGTCGAGGTCGAGGTCGGGTTCGGGGTCGGGTTCGGGGTCGAGACCTCGCCCAGCCTCGCCGCCCGGTCCGGCGCCGCCCCAGCCACCGCCGGCCGCACCGCGGCCCCGCGCTCGAACGGGTCGTTCCCGAGCGCCGGCCGCGGGGCGCGGGCCGCGGCGGGGCGCCGCTTCTTCGCCGCCCGCTTCTTGCCGGTCTTCGGTGCGGCCATGCGCCCGCCTATACCGGCCCGTGCCCGGGGCGTCAAACGGTGAGATCGGGCCTGCGGCACGTCGTGCTAGAACGGGCCGTGCCCCGCGTCATCCAGGTGCTCCCTCCCGGGCTGGTGAACCAGATCGCCGCCGGCGAGGTGGTCGAGCGGCCCGCCTCGGTCGTGAAGGAGCTGGTCGAGAACGCGCTCGACGCGGGCGCCCGGCAGGTGCAGGTGGAGGTCGAGGAGGGCGGGCTCGCCCTCGTGCGCGTCACCGACGACGGCTGCGGGATGTCGAGCGACGACGCGCTGCTCGCGCTCGAGCGCCACGCCACCTCCAAGCTCCGGGACGCGGCCGGGCTGGAGGCGATCGCGACGCTCGGGTTCCGCGGCGAGGCGCTCCCGGCCATCGCCTCGGTGGCGCGGATGCGGCTCGACACCTGCGACGGCGCCGAGGGCGCGCCCGGCACGCGCCTCGTGCTGGAGGGCGGGCGGCTCGTGGAGCGCGGGGCGGTGGCCCGCCCGCGCGGCACCACCATCGAGGTGCGGGACCTGTTCTTCAACACGCCGGCGCGCCGGAAGTTCATGCGCGCTCCCGCCAGCGAGGCCGGGCACGTGAGCGAGGCGGTGCTCCGGGTGGCGCTGGCGCACCCGGAGGTGGGCTTCACGCTCCGCTCGGCGGGGCGGGTCGCGCTCGGCTCGCCGGCCGGGGCCGCGCTCCGGGAGCGCGCGGTCGCGGCGCTGGGTCGCGAGGCCGCGCGGCACCTGCTCGAGCTGTCCGGCGAGCGCGGGGAGGTGCGGATCCGCGGCGTGCTCACGGCGCCCGACCACAGCGAGGCCACCAGCCGGGCGCTGTACCTCTTCGTCAACGGACGGTACGTCCGCGACCGGGCCGCCTCGCACGCCGTGCTGCGCGCTTACGCCGGCACGCTCCCGCAGGGCCGGTTCCCGGCGGGCCTCCTCTTCATCGAGCTGCCGCTCGATCGCGTCGACGTGAACGTGCACCCCCAGAAGCTCGAGGTGCGCTTCGCCGAGGCGCGCGCCGTCCAGGACGCGCTCTTCCACACGGTCGCGGAGGCGCTCCGCACCGCGCCCTGGCTGCGGCACCGCCCGGCAGAGGCCGCCGGCCCCAGCGACGGGCCAGGGGCCGGAGGCGCGACCGCGCCGGACGGAGCCGTGGCCGTCCCGACGGCGGCCGAGGCGCCGGCGCTCGTCGCGTCGGTGCTGGCCGAGGCGCGGGCGCTGCACGGCGGGCCGCCGCCTCCGCTGCCGGGCTCGAACACCTCCTTCGCGTTCCCGCTGCCGGCCGCGGCCGGCGAGCCCGCGCGCGCGGCGGGCTACTTCGGGTCGCTGCGCTACGTCGGGCAGCACGCCCGGACCTACCTCCTGTGCGAGGCGCCGGGCGGTGCGCTGGTCGTCATCGACCAGCACGCCAGCCACGAGCGCCTCCTCTTCCAGCGGCTGCGGGAGGCCTGGCGGGCGCGGCGCCTCCCGGTCCAGCCGCTGCTCGTGCCCGAGGTGGTGACCCTGCCGCCCGGCCCGGCGCGGGCGGTGGAGGGGGCGATCGACGAGCTGCGGGCGCTCGGCCTCGACGTCGAGCCCTTCGGCGGGGACGCCTTCGCGGTGAAGGGCGCGCCGGCCGCGCTGGGCGGGGTCGAGCTGACGCCGCTCCTCGTCGATCTGGCGCAGCAGCTCGAGCAGCTCGACCGCGGCAGCGCGCTCGACCAGGCGGTCCACGATCTGCTCGCCACCATGGCCTGCCACAGCGCCGTGCGGGCGCATCAGGAGCTGGCGCCGGAGGAGGCGCGGTCGCTGCTCGACGGGCTCGACTCCGTCGACTTCAAGGCGCGCTGCCCGCACGGGCGCCCGGTCGTGTTCGAGCTCTCGCTCTACGATCTGGAGCGGAGGGTCGGGCGGAGGTGAGGGGGGAAGCTGGGAAGGCTCTCGGCAGCGGGTCGGGCTGCTGTACGGGCTAGGAGAGAAGCGGCCGCCGAGAGCCCCGCCCAAAAAAAATGAAGCGCAACGCTAAGGCCTTTGAGAGGTGCGGGGGGGTCCCCTCGACGACCGCGTTGCGCTTCAGTCACGTACCGGTAGCAAGCGCAGGGCCACCCGCTCGGGACCGGGTTTGTCCAGTTCTTACAGCCCCGTAGACCGAGGAGGGGCGCGTGAACGGGCTCTCCCCGGGTTTCATCTGTGAAAACGCATTGCAGAAGTGAAATGCGGTAGGTCAGGACGGCTCGGAACTGTAAAGAGTTCAGCAGGGCCGACCGTCGAATTGACGGCGCGCGGCACGAGGCCTGGGCGCACCTGCTCGAAAAGCAGGACTCGGCGCGAGTCGTGGGCTGAGCTGTAACGGGCATGTCGGATGCATGACCACATGCTCGTGCAAGGCGCCATCACAGGCCGGGACGTCCTCCTCCACTCGCTCACGATCCTGCGGCTGTGGGGGCCGGGCTGTTACGTCCGGTGCCTCCGGGCGGTGGTCTCGCGCCGGCCCTGCACCTTCCTCGACGTGATCTCGACCCACGCGCGCTGACGCCGGCGGCGGGCGCTGCGTTTTTCGGGCGCGGCGGGGTGCGGCTGTGCCAGATTGCGCGCCGTGACCACTCGCGACCCGCGCCTGCGCCCGTACCGCGCCACGATGTGGGTGGTCTACTTCGCCGCGGTCCTGCTCGGCGTCGGGCTCTTCACGTTCAGCGTGGCGCGCAGCCTGCGGGCGCCGTCGCGGCCCGCCCGGGCCGAGGGCGCGTTACCCACCCGGGCCGCGCTCCGCGTCTGCCTCGCCGATCTCGAGCTGCTGGCCCAGGAGCAGGGCCAGCGCGCGTGGGCGCTCGGCCACGAGCTGGAGGCCCCGGATCCGCTCGCCGCCTGGAACGTGTGGGCCCGCGGGTGGGAGCGCCGGGTGGACGACCTCGCCGACCGCTGCCGGCTCGACGAGCGGTCGGGGGAGGACGCGGCGGCGCGCGGCGAGCTGGCCGCGGCCCGCGACGCCCTGCTCGCGCTCCACCGCGTCTACGCGGCGCAGGTGAACCGCTTCGCGCAGGAGCAGGGCGACCTGCTGCAGGCGGTGGCCGAGGCCCTCGCGCACGCGCGCGAGGAGGTCTCGAAGTCGCGCTGACGCTGCCTCACTGGCAGCGGCCGCGCGCGTCGCCCGCGGGCACGTACTGGAACACCCAGCGGTAGACGGCGGTCTCGAAGCCGTCCTGGGCGCTGTGGTTCTGCCGGGCGTCCGTCGGGGTGATGGCCTTGAAGGCGTTCGACACCACCAGCTCGACCACGTGCAGGGGCACGCCGTTGTTCCAGGCGACCGCGTCGAAGGGGTAGGGCACGACCGCGCGGATGGGGTTCGCCGGGTCGTCGCCAGCCGGGACGGGCTGCGAGAGCGGGATCTGGGGCAGGGTGGCCTGGTAGTCGACGAACCAGCGCGCCTCGACCGCCTCGAGGGTGTTCACGTCCTCCACCTCGGCGCCGAGCGAGAAGACCGCGGCGCTGCACCCCTGGGAGACGAAGATGATCGTCTCGGCGGGCACCGCCGACTCGGCGACGATGCGCGGCGGGGAGATCACGCCGCCGTCCACCCGGGCCACCTCCGCCAGCGGCTGCGGCAGCGGGCACCCGGCGAGGAGCGCGGCGGCCACCGCCGATACGGCGAGCGCGAGGCCGGCGCGGCGGGCGGCCCCGGTCACGGCTCCTCCTCCTCGCCGCCCGGCGGCAGGGCGAGGCCGCGCCGCTCCGCCTCCAGCTTCTCGAGGTGCCGGAAGACCGTGCGCGGGTCGACGCCGAGGTCCTTGGCGGTCTTGGTGCGGTTCCCCTGGTTCCGCTCCAGGACCTCGTTGATGTAGCGCTTCTGGAACTCCTCCTTGGCCTGCGCGAGCGGCATCACCGGGGCCAGCGCCTCCGGGCCGAGGCCGAGGTCCTCGGGCGTGACGAGCGGCCGCTCCGCCAGCACCACCGCCTTCTTGACCCGGTTCTCGAGCTCCCGGATGTTGCCCGGCCAGGCGTACTTGCGGAGCGCCAGCACCGCCGGCGGGGTGAAGCCGCGCGCGTGCGCGCCGAGCTCCCGCGCGTACCGCTGGAGGAAGAAGCGCGCCATGACCACCACGTCGTCGCCCCGCTCGCGCAGCGGCGGGAGCGCGATGGAGATGACGTCCAGCCGGTAGTAGAGGTCCTCGCGGAAGCGCTCCTGGCGGATGAGCTCCTCCAGGTTCTGGTGCGTGGCCGCGAGGACCCGGATGTCCACCGGCTCGGCGCGCGTGTCGCCGACGCGGGTCACCACGCGCTCCTGCAGCGCGCGCAGGAGCTTCACCTGCAGCGCGAGGGGCATGTCGCCCACCTCGTCGAGGAAGAGCGTCCCGCCGCTCGCCGCCTGGAACTTCCCGTCGCGGGTCGCCACCGCGCCGGTGAAGGCGCCGCGGGCGTGCCCGAAAAGCTCGCTCTCGAGCAGGCTCTCCGGGATGGCGCCGCAGTTCACCGCCACGAAGGGGCCCTTCGCCCGCGCCGAGCGCCGGTGGATCTCGCGGGCGACGAGCTCCTTCCCGGTGCCGGTCTCGCCGGTCACCAGGACCGAGACGTCGGTGCCCGCCACCTTCTCGATGCGCCGGTACACCTCGCGCATGCTGGGGCCGGCGCCGATGAGGTCCCCGAAGCGGTTCTGCTCGACCGCCAGCCGCAGCGCCTCGTTCTCGCGCCGGAGCCCGTGCAGGAGCAGCGCGTGCTGGACGAGCAGCGAGGCCTGCGCCGCGAAGACCGTCAGCACCTCCAGGTCGCGCGGGTCGAACAGGCTCACCACGCTGTCGTTGCCGAGGTACAGGACGCCGAACGGGGTGCCCTCGCGCGTGAGCGGGGCGCACATCACCGAGCAGAGCTTGAGGTTCACCACCGAGGAGGAGGAGGACCACTGTGCGTCATGCAGGGCGTCCGCCACCACCACCGGCCGGCGCGTCGCCACCACCCGCTGCACGATGGAGTCGGAGACGCGCGCCACCGCGTCCTCGATGTTCTCCTTGCTGAGGTTGCGGGCCGCCTTCACCTCGAGCCGGCTTCCCTCCAGCAGGATGAGGAAGCCCTTCTCGGCGTGGGTGACCTCGAGCACCGCGTCGAGGAGCTCGTCGAGCATGCGCGACGGGTCGTCGGCCGCGAGCAGCCGCTCCGAGAACCGGACCAGGCCCTCCATCGCCTCGAGCCGCACCGCGGCGCTGGCGCCGGCGGCCGGCGCGGCGGCGGGGGCGGGGCGTTCGCGCAGGGTGAAGGTGAGGACGCTCGCTCCGAGCCGGATGCGGTCCCCCTCGGCGAGCCGGGCCGCCGCCTTCCGGCGCCCGTTCACCTCCATCTGCGCCCCGGCGTGGCAGGCGGCGTTGAAGTCGCGCCCGTCGAAGTGGATGTGGAGCGCGGTCTCGGGCAGCGCCGGGTCGGCGAGCGCGACGTCGTTCTCGGGGCCGCGCCCCACGGTGGTGATGCGGCGCGAGAGCGTGATCTCCCGCTCGGGGCCGTCGCCGGTGCGGACGAGGAGGGAGGGCATGTTCAGAAGGACCAGGACAGCTTGAGCGCGCCGCCCTGCTTCGGCGAGAGCTCGGTCTCGACGCGCGGCACGTAGTGGAGGTGGGCGTCGACGACGCCGTAGGCGTAGACCGCCCAGAACAGGCCGGCCGAGACGTACTTCACCACGTCGGCGCGGGAGAGCAGGGTCCGGTCGGCGTCGGTGTAGGGCGGCTTCCTGCAGCCGGCCGGCTGGGAGGGCGAGCAGCGGCGGGCCGGGTCCTGCGCGATGGAGTTGTGGAAGAGGATGGCGGCGACGTTGGCGGCGCCGAGCACCACCTCGGCGGCGGCGATGGCGGTCCCCTTGGCGTTGTCGCCGTTCTGGAACTGCCCGGCGCCGAGCGGCAGCCAGTTGAAGAGGTAGATGCGGTCCTGCACCCGGATGACCTTCGCCGGCGGCCCGGAGCGGGTCAGCTCCTCCGAGAGGAGCCGCTTCTGCGCCTCCTCGGCGAGCCGCTGCTGCTCCTCGAGCGAGCGGCGCCGCTCGCGCAGCGGCGCCAGCGCGGGCTCGCGCTCGCGCTTCACCTGGTCGAAGAACTCGACCACCTTGGGCTCCACCAGGAACGGGTCGAGCGCGTAGTCCGGGTCGACCGAGAGCAGCGAGACGAAGGCGGAGCGCGCCTGCGGCAGGTCGCCCAGCTTGAGCTCGGCGATGCCGAGCATCCGGTAGGCCTCCAGGGCGTCCGGGCCGCTCGCGTCGGGGTGGTCGGCGAGCCAGGCGCGCACGGTCCCGGCGGCGTCGGCCCAGGCGCCGAACTCGAAGCGGTCGCGGGCGCGCTTGAGGTCCGGGCTCTGCGGCGCGGCGAGGAGGAGCACGGCGGCGAGGAGCGGGATCACGGCGGCGGCTCCGCGGGCGCGGCGAAGGTGAGCTCCGCCCCGGCGCGCAGGCGCACGGTGGTGCGGATGGGCGGGCGGCCCTCCAGCTCGAGCACGAGCTCGGCGGGCGCCTCGTAGGGGTTGTCCCCGGTGGCGGGGACGGGGACGTCCAGGGGCGCCCGCTGGGAGGCGCCGGCGGTGCCGGCGAGCCGCCCGTCCACCAGGACCCGCGTGGCCGGGTCGCCCTCGACGCGGAGCCTGGCCGGGCGCGGCCTGAGCGGCACGGGCAGCTCGAGCGGCTGCGGGATGGCCTCGTCCGCCGCGAAGTCGCGCACGAAGGGGAAGCAGCAGGCGTGCTCGATCTGGATCCGGTGGGGCGCGCCGGGCGCGAGCGTGAAGGCGACGCGCTGCTCCCCGTGCGCCACCTCGACGCCGTCGAGGAGCGCGCGCTGAGCGTACGGCCGGACCCGGACCTGGACCACGGCGGGCGCGGCCGACGCGGCGTGCTTGACCTCGGCCCGGCCGTCGCCCTTGCCCGGAGCGGGCGCCGGCACGACCGCGCCGTCCCGGGCCGGCACCGGCGCGGGCTCCCGGGCGGGGGAGGCGGACGCGCGCTCCTCGCCGGCGGGCGCTGGCGAGGGCGCGGGGTGGCGGGAGCGCGCCGACCGGCTCGAGGCCGACAGCGTGGCGTCGTTGGCCACCCCCGCGCGCGCCAGCCGCGCCCGGCGCGCCTTGAGCGCCGCGGCGCCGCCCCAGCCCGCCGCGCCGGCGAGCCCGGCCGCCGCCGCGAGCGCCGCCACCCGCAGCGCGAGCCGCCGGACGCGCGCCCGCCGGGCCAGCGCCGCCAGCCGACCCTGCACGGCGCCGTTGCCGGGGTCGAGCGCGAGCACGTGGTCGAGCAGCTTCACCCCGCGGGCCGTCTCGCCCCGCGCCAGCGCGCCGTCGGCCGCGGCGAGGGCCGCCGCCACCAGGCGCGGCCGCAGCGCCGCCTTGTACCGGGCGGGCTCGGCCAGGAAGGCCTCGAGCTCCGCCTCCGGCTCGGTGAGCCCGGACGCTGCCAGCGCCTGGTCGAGCGCGTCGCGCAGGGCGGCGGCGGTGGGGAGCCGCTCGGCCGGGTCGGTGGCCAGCGCCGCCGCGATCACCGCGGCCAGGGCGTCGCCGACCAGCGGACAGACCGCGCGCGGGTCGGGGCGGTCGCCCTCGACGACGCGCCGGAGCGTCGCGGTGGGGTTGGAGGCGGCGAAGGGCATCGCCCCGGTGGCGAGCCAGAACAGGATGGTGCCGAGCGAGAAGACGTCGCTCCGCGCGTCCGCCTCGCGGCCCTCGATGATCTCGGGGGCCATGTGGTTCGGCGAGCCGACCAGCGCCCCCGTCATCGTCATCCGCTCGTCCGAGGCCACGATGCGGGCGATGCCGAAGTCCACCAGCTTGAGGGCGCGCTTCCCGCCCTGCTCCAGCACGAGCACGTTCTCGGGCTTGAGGTCGCGGTGGATGACCCCGGCCGCGTGCGCGTGCACCAGCGCGCCGGCGAGCGCCCGCGCCAGCAGCGCCCCGACCTCGGGCAGCTCGAGCTGCTCCTCGTCGGCGAAGGCCCTGAGCGTGCGGCCGTGCACGAACTCGGTGACCAGGTAGCTCTCGACCGCCGCGTCGCCGGCGTAGTCGTAGATCTCGACGATGTTGGGGTGCTTGAGGCGCGCCACGGCGCGCGCCTCGCGCGAGAAGCGCGCGCGGGACTCGGCGCGCGCGGCGAGGTGCGGGTGGAGCAGCTTCACCGCCACCTCGCGGTCGAGCGAGGTGTCGCGGCCGCGGTAGACGACGGCCATCCCGCCGCTGCCGACCTGTTCGAGCAGCTCGTACCGGTCGACGCGCCGGATCACGCCCTGGCCTTCCCCGCGACCCTGCGTGCGCGACAGCGGCGTCAGGGGTTCGCGAGGCCGACTATGACACGGACGCCAGACGGCGGCCACCCTGGCGGCGCGCTCAGGAAGTCACTTTTTCGACCGTCACAGCGCGCCGCCGCCGAGGAAGCCGCGCGGGGTGGGGGCGGGGAGCTGGTGCGCCGCGACGAGGGCGCGGATGGTCTCCGGCAGCCCGGCGGTGGAGATGGGGTAGAGCGGCCGCCACCCCAGCTCGTTCAGGCGGCGGATGTCGTAGTAGTGGTCCGCGGCCATCCAGTGGAGCGACTCCCGGTCGAGGCGCGGGGCCAGGGCGTCGGCCGCCCCGGCGCGGGCGGCCAGCTCGCGCCAGGCGGCCTCGAGCCACCGGTTGGCCGGCCCGAGCAGCCACCGGTCCGGCACGCGCCGCACCAGCCACAGGAGGACGCTCGTGAGCCGGGGCGAGTAGGGCAGGACGCGCCCCGGCAGGTGGCCCATGGCCTCGAGTGCCGGCGCGAGGTGCTCGGCCAGCGGCAGCGGCGCGTCGTCCCCGACGTTGAAGGCGCGCCCGACCACCGCCGCGTCGTCGGGGTGCTCGGCCACGTGGACGGCCGCCCGCGCCAGGTCCTGGAGGTGGACGAGGTGCATCACCGGCCCGCGCCGGACGATGGGGACGCGGCGGCGGCCGCGGGTGAAGAGCGCGATGACCGCGAGGGCCCGGACGGCGCCGGCGCGCAGCGTCGGGCCGTAGACCAGGGTGGGGCGCAGCACCGTGAGCGGCGCGCCCTGGCGGCAGGCGAGCCAGGCCGCCTGCTCGGCCTGCCAGCGCGCGCGCTCGAGCGCGGTGCGCGGCGCCTTCAGCTCGCCCTCGTCGCAGGGCAGGTTGCGGGGCCGGCCGTACACCGAGACGGTCGAGACGTGCACGAACCGCCGCGCCCCGGCGTCGCGCGCGGCGAGCCCGGCGGCGTAGGCGGCGGCCGCCTCGAGCTGGGCGCGGTGCGCGGCACGGAGCGAGGGGGAGGTGCGGATCCCGAGGTGGAAGACCGCCTCGGCCCCCCGCGCGGCCGCGGTCACGTCGGCCAGCTCCAGCCGATCGAAGGGGAGCTTGCGCACCTGCCAGCCGGCGCGGGCGAGCTCCGTCGCGAGCGCCTCCTGGCGCGCGCCCGGCGAGCCGGTGAGCAGGGCGAGGCGGGACATCGCCGCCATGGTAGCAGCGGCGGGGAGAGCGCGGCGGCGCGGCCCCAAAAAGAAAGGGCCGGCGTGGCGCCGGCCCTGAGGGTGCTGCGTGCGCGCGGCCGCGCTAGGCGCGGACCTCGGGCTTCTTGCCGTCGGCGTCCGAGGTGGGCGGCGGGGCGGCGGTGGGCGGAGGCGCCGGCGGCTTGCGGCCGATGGGGTTCTCCTCCAGCGCCGCCTTGAGCACGTCCTCCATCGAGCTCGCGAAGACGAAGTCGAGCTCCTTGCGCGCCTGCTCCGGCACGTCGATGAGGTCCTTCTCGCAGCGCGCCGGCATGATGATGCGCTTGATGCCGGCGCGGTGGGCGGCGAGCACCTTCTCCTTGATGCCGCCGACGGGCAGCACGAGCCCGCGCAGCGTCACCTCGCCGGTCATGGCCACGTCCGAGCGGACGCGGATGCCGGTCAGCAGCGAGACGAGCGCGGTGAGGATGGTCACGCCCGCGGACGGGCCGTCCTTGGGGATGGAGCCGGCCGGGAAGTGGATGTGGACGTCGGTCTTCTCCAGGAAGTTGGCCGGGATGCCGAGCGTGTCCGCCTTGGAGCGCAGGTAGGAGAGGGCGGTCTGCGCCGACTCCTTCATGACGTCGCCGAGCTGGCCGGTGAGCGTGAGCGAGCCCTTGCCCGTCATCTTGGTGGCCTCGATGAACAGGATGTCGCCTCCCGCGGCGGTCCAGGCGAGGCCGGTCGCCACGCCGGGGATCTCGGTGCGCTCGGCCGTCTCGTTCCAGAACTTCTCGGGCCCGAGCATGTCCTCCAGGTCGCCCTCGGCGACGGTGCGCTTGGCGCCGGCCTGCACCTTGCCGCTCGCCACCTCCACCGCGACCGCGCGGCAGACGTCGGCGATGCGCCGCTCGAGGTTCCGGACGCCGGCCTCGCGCGTGTAGGCCATGATGACCTTGATGAGCGCCTTCTCGTCGAAGCTGATGGCCTCGGGCGAGAGCCCGTGCTCCTTGAGCTGCTTCGGGATGAGGTGGTTCTGGGCGATGTGGACCTTCTCCTCGAAGGTGTACCCGGGCAGCTCCAGGATCTCCATGCGGTCCTTGAGCGGGCCGGGGATGGGGTCGAGGAGGTTGGCCGTCCCGACGAACATCACCTTCGACAGGTCGTACGCGACGTCGAGGTAGTGGTCGGAGAAGGAGTGGTTCTGCTCCGGGTCGAGGACCTCGAGCAGGGCCGCCGACGGGTCGCCGCGGAAGTCCGCGCCGAGCTTGTCGATCTCGTCGAGCATCATGACCGGGTTCACGGTGCCGGCCTTCTTCATCGACTGGATGATGCGGCCGGGCAGCGCGCCCACGTAGGTGCGGCGGTGCCCGCGGATCTCGGCCTCGTCGCGCACGCCGCCCAGCGAGAGGCGCACGAACTTGCGGCCGATGGCGCGCGCGATGGACTGGCCGAGCGAGGTCTTGCCGACGCCGGGGGGCCCGACGAAGCACAGGATGGGCCCGCGCATGTCGTTCTTGAGCTTGCGGACGGCCAGGTACTCGAGGATGCGCTTCTTGATCTTCTGCAGCCCGTAGTGATCGGCGTCGAGGATCCCGCGCGCGTTCTCGATGTCGAGGTTGTCGTCGCTCCGCTTCGACCACGGGAGGTCGGCGATCCAGTCGAGGTAGGTGCGCGCGACCGTGTACTCGCTCGAGGCGGTGGGGATGCTCTTCAGGCGGTTCAGCTCCTTGGTCGCGATCTTCTCCACCTCGGTGGGCAGGCCCGCCTTCTTGAGCCGCTCCGCCAGCTCGTCGAGCTCCTCCTCCTCCTCGCCCAGCTCGCCCAGCTCCTCCTTGATGGCCTTGAGCTGCTGGCGCAGGTAGTACTCGCGCTGCGTCTTCGACATCTCGCCCTTCACGGCGGAGTCGATCTTGTTCGAGAGCTTCAGGATCTCGCGCTTGCGGTTGAGGAGCTCGAGGACGAGCTTCATCCGCGCCTTGAGGTCGACCGTCTCGAGGACCTGCTGCTTCTCCTCGATGGGCACGTCCACGTTGGCGGCGATGAGGTCGGCCAGGTGGCCCGGGTGCGTGATCGACTCGACCAGCTCGGTCGCCGCCGCCGGCAGCTCCGGCATGAGCTCGATCACCTCGCGGGCGAGCTTCTTCAGGTTGATGGCGAGCGCCTCCACCTCGACGTCGTCGACGGCGGTCTTGTCCTCGACCGGGTCGATGCGCGCCTTGAGGTAGGGCGCCTCCTGCACCAGGTCGAGCACGCGGAAGCGCGCCAGGCCCTGCACGACGAGCGAGTAGTTGTCCTCGCCCATCTTGAGGAGCTTCACGATGCGGGCCACGGTCCCGACCGTGTAGAGGTCGGCCGCGCCCGGGTCCTCCTCCTCCGCCCGCCGCTGCGTGACCACGCCGATCACCTGCTCGTCGCGGACGGCGTCCTTGATGAGCGCGATGGTCTTCTGCCGGCCCACCGCGAGCGGGAGCACCCCGCCCGGGAAGAAGACCGAGTTGCGGAGCGGCAGGATGGGGAGGACGGCGGGGATGTCCTCTTTGTTGATGAGGCCCGGCGGCCCCATGGCGGGGGCGACCTGGGCTCCGGCGGCGACCTTCTTGTCCTTCTCAGACATGTGCGTCTCCTGGCCTCGCGGCCGCCGAGCGAGAGGTGCCCCAGGCAGAGAGCGCCTGGAGATGAGCGTTACCCACCCGTCTGGAACGAGGCAAACAAAAAGCTTCCCGCCGAGCAGGCGCCAGGGCCCGCGAGGGGTCCGCATCGAGCGGAACCCCGCGGTGAGCGCGTCGCCGGCGAGGGGTGTCCCTCTCAATAACCACGCCCGGGGGCGTGGCAAGCGCCGGGGTCGCGGGTCGCGCCCTCCGCGCGGGGGCTTGCGGCGCTGCCAGGCACACGGGGTGGTGGGCCGGCGTGGGCTTTCCGCGGCGCGACCGGGTGAGCACCTTGGCGCCGGCATGCCCGCTCGCCTGGCCGCCCTGGTGCTCCTGGCCTGCGGCGCCCTCGCGCTGGCGGTCGCGGCGGCCGTCGCGGCCCGGCGGAGGCGCCGCCGCGCCGTGCTCCCGCGCGCGGTCGAGCGGCTCCTCGCGGAGGTCGCGACCCCCCTCGGCGACGGCGCGCTCGCCCTCGACGCCGAGGGGCGGGTGGTGTGGGCGAACGAGCAGGCGGCGCGGCTGGCGGGGCGCGCGCTCCTCGGGAGCGACCGCGAGGCGCTGGGCGAGGACCTGGCGATGCTCCTGCGCGGCCTGGCCCTCGGCCCCGCCGCCGGCCGCGTCGCCCTGCCGGCCGCGGGCGCGGCGGCGCAGGCCGCGGCGGTGCGGCTCCCGGGCGCCCCGGCCCTCGACGTGGTGCTCCTCCGCCTCGAGCCGCCCGACGCCTCGGTCGCGGTCCTCGACGCGGACATCGTCCCCGAGGCGGCGCCGACGCCGCCGCCGCTGCGGGTGGGCCCGGCGGCGACCGCCACCCGCGCCCAGCCCTCCCTGGCGGCCGTGGCGGCGGAGCTCGCGGCGCCCGCCTCGCGCGCGCGGGCGGCGGCGGCGCTGCTCCGGCTGGCGCTGCCGCCGGCGGCGGGGGAGCCGCACCTGGGCCGGCTCGAGCACGAGCTCGAGGCGGTCGAGGCGGCGCTCGCGTCGCTGCGCGAGCCGGTCCCGGCGGCGGTGCCGCGGCCGGTGGACGTGGCGGCCCTGCTGTCCGAGGCGTTGCGCGCCGCCTCCTTCGCCCCGGGCGTGCGGATGCGCCGGGTCGGCGGGGCGGCCGCCGCGCTCGCCGACGCCGGGCAGCTGCGCCAGGCGATCGGGCACGTGCTCGCGCTCGCCTCCGCGGCCATGCCCTCCGGCGGCGAGCTCGGGCTGCGGACGGTGCAGCGCGGTCCGGAGGTGCTGCTCGAGATCGCCGAGACCGGCGCCGGCGACCCCCCGGGCCTGGCGCTCGCGCTGGCGGAGCGGCTGGTGACGGCGCAGGGCGGGCGGCTCGAGCGCGCCTGCGTGGCGGGGCGCGGCGGCGTGTGGCGGCTGGTGCTCCCGGCGGCGGGCCAGGCCGCGCGCGGCGCGAGCGGCTTTGACAGCGCCGGGACCCCTCGTTAGCATCCGGCCGAACCTCCGGGAGCGCGCATCGTCCGCCTGGCCCACATCAGCGACCTCCACGTCGGCGACCGCTCGCGCTACCCGCGCAACGGGCTCAGCGCCCGCGACTGCGATCGCCACTCGGTGAAGCTGCTCAAGAAGATCCTGCAGGCGCTCGAGGCGGAGCCGCTCGACCACCTCGTGGTCACCGGCGACGTGACGCTGTCGGGCGAGGCGAGCGAGTTCGAGCGCGCGGCCGAGCTGCTCGCGCCGTGGGCCGAGGCGGGCAAGCTCACGGTGCTGCCGGGCAACCACGACCTGTGGAGCTGGGAGGCGGCCGCGAGCTGGCGGTTCCTCCGCCTGCTGGGCGCGGACGGCCGCGGGATGAAGAAGCCGTTCGCGGTCTTCCCGCTCGCGGTCGAGCTCTCGCCGGAGGTGACCCTGGTGGCGCTCGACAGCGCCCGGCACGGCGAGGACCCGCGCACCACGCCCGGCGCGCTGGGGAGCGAGCAGCTGGCCGCGGCGCGCGAGCTGGTGCGCGGCGCCGCCAAGCAGGGGCGGGCGGTGGTGCTGGCGCTGCACCACCACCTCGTCATCCCACCCGAGCGCGTCCCCTCCGACCTCGCCCTGCAGCGCATGCCGCTCGCCGACGCCTACCAGCTGGTGCGCATGCTCTCCGAGCTGCCGGTGGCGGCGGTGCTCCACGGCCACCGCCACACCCACTTCCGCGTCGATCTGCCCGGCGCGGGCCAGCCCACCCCGGTGCTGTGCGCCGGCTCCGCCTCGCGCGCCGCCGACGAGCCGGTGCGGCGCCCGCGGGCGCTCGTGTACGAGCTCGACCGCTCGGGCCTGCGCGCCGTGAACGCCATCGTGGCGGCGGCGTAGGTCCACCGGTTCCTCCTTGCCTCGCCCGCGGCCGGCGGGTATCCCTCGTCGCCATGAAGCCCCTGCGCGTGATCCTGCCGGTGGTGCTGGTGGGCGTGGTGGTGCTGCTCGTCCTCTCGCGGCTGTCGCGCGGAGCGGAGGCGGACGCGCTCCGCGTCGAGCGCGAGGCGCTGCGGCGCGAGGCGGTCGAGCGCGGCGCGGTGGCGCGGGGCCTCTCGGGCCCGGCCGGCGTCGAGGAGGCGCAGGCGGTGGTGCGCTGGTGGCTCGACGCGGTGGCGGCGCTCCGGAACCGCCACCCGGGCGCGGCCGCCGCCGAGGCGCCGGCCCCCTCCAAGGCGCGGCAGCCGGAGAAGGCGAGCGCCGAGGCGGCGTACCGCGCCTACGCCGCGGAGCGGCTCGACGCCCTCCGCGCCGGCTACGCGCCGCTGCTCTCGGCCGCCGACCAGGGGCTCCGGCTCGACGTGCTGGCGATCGGGCCGGGCGAGCACCCCGACACCCACGAGCGCGCGCTGCGGCTCGACTTCGCGCTGTGGGGCGCGCCGCGGCGCCTCGAGCGGGACGCCCAGGGCGCGCGCGCGGCGGTGCGGGTGGTGGTGCCGGTGGCCTTCCGGCAGCTCGCCTTCCGCTTCCTCGACGCGGCCGGCAAGACCTACGGCGAGATGACCGGCTCGGGCGAGCCGTACCTCGTCATGAAGGATCCGGAGCGGCTCTCGCCGGAGCTGCCGCCCGGCGTCGTGCTCGGGACCTGGTGGGTGGAGCCGTTCCCCCGCGAGGCGGCGCGCGTCGAGCTGGCGGTGGGGGTGCAGGTGCAGGGGCTCACCTCGGCCGCGCTGACGCCCGCCTTCCGCTGGGAGGTGCCGGTGCGCGAGGACTGGAAGCTCCGGCCGGGCGAGACCTTCCGCGCCGAGACGCGCGAGGTGGCGCCCGAGGCGGCGCCGGCGCGCTGATGGCGGCCGGGAAGGCGAAGGGCGCCAAGGGAGCCTCGGCGCGGGCGCGCGATCGCGCCACCCCGCCGCGCCCGGCGCTCGCCCCCGGCTTCGACGCGCCGCTGCACGAGCTCGACCGCGACGCGCTCTCCATCTTCCTGTACCTGGCGCTCCTCCCCGAGGAGACCGCCCAGCTCGTGAAGGCGATGAACCTGTCGCAGCCGGGGTTCCGCCAGGAGGCGCTGGGCGAGGTGCAGCGCTGCGACCTGCTGGCGGACGAGCTGCGGGCCGTCCCGGAGCGGCGCGCCGAGGTGCTGGAGGCGCTGCGGAAGGGGCTCGAGCGGCCGGTGCTGCCGAGCTCTCCGCTCTCGCCCGCCGAGGCGGTGGACCTCGTCGACGCGTGCATGGGCGAGGACGCGCTGGCGCTCGCCCTCTGGCGCGTGCTCGCCGATCCCGACCCGGCGGTGCGCGCCGAGGCCCGCCCCTTCCTGGCGCGGCTGGCGGCGCACTACTACGGCCCGGCCCAGGAGGCGGGGGCGCCGCGGCCCGCGCCCGAGGCGGACCCGCTGGCGGCGCTCGAGCGCGAGCGCGCCGAGCTCGGGCGCAAGCTGGAGGAGGCGCAGCGCCGGCTGGAGCAGGCCGAGGCGCGCGGGGAGAGCGCGCGCCGCAAGGGCGAGGAGGCGCGCGAGAAGCTGCAGGCGTGGCTCAAGGACGCGCGCGCCCGGGAGGCCCAGGCGGTCGAGGAGGCGGCGCGCGCGCGCGGCGAGGCCGCGGGGGCGCAGCGGGAGCGCGCCCGGCTCGAGGAGGAGCTGCAGGCCGCGCGGCGCGCAGACGCGGCGGTGGAGGCGCAGCGGCTCCGGCGCGCGCTCGACGACGCCGAGGCCCGGGCGGGCGCCCTGGAGGGCCGGCTGGAACGTGCGCGCGAGCGCGAGCGCGAGCTCGCCGCCGAGCTGGAGAAGGCGAGCCAGGCGGCGCGCGAGAGCGGCGCGGCGGCGCAGGAAGGGCGGCTCCCCCGGGCCGAGGTCCCCGCCGCGGAGGCGGAGCCGGAGGAGGCGCCCGCCACCTGGCTCATGCCGGTCTACACCCGCGAGTTCTACGACTCCCTGGAAGGCTGGGATCGGCGGGTGCAGCGCGCCGCGTTCAAGCAGGCCGCCCTGCTGGCGCAGGACCACCGGCACGGGAGCCTGCGCGCGCTGCCCCTGGAGGGGCTGCCGGGCTACTACCGGGTGCGGGTGGCGACCGACGTGCGGCTGCTCTACCGGCGCACGGAGCGGCAGAACACGATCGAGATCCTGTCGCTCATCGACCGCGAGGACCTCGACCGGTACATCAAGCAGGCGAAGACGCGCAGCTGAGGCGCGCGTCTTCGCCTGCTCAGTCGAGCGTCCCCATCTCCACCTCGGAGTTCGGCCGCAGCTCGGGCTCCGGGCGCGACTCCGTCTCGGGCTCGAGGTCGTGGATGGTCGGGGGGGCGGAGCTCGCCCGCCGCCCGCGGCGGCCAGGCCGGCCTGCGCGGGGCTCTTGCAGGAGCGAGAGCTCCTTGCCCGCCGCGAGGAGCTTCGCCCACGCCTCGGCTGACGGCCGGTCGCGCGCCGCCTCGAGCGCGTCACGGTACGCCTTGCGGATGGCGTCGACCCGGTTGTTCACCTTCCCCATGACCGCACCCCCCGTCTGCGCCAGTACGGGCCAGACACGCCGGGAAAGTAAGGCATGGTGCGGACCGGACCCAACCCTCGTTTGTCCACCCTTTTGGGCAGGGCCCGTCGGGCGCGGTCACACTCGACGTGACGCAGCCCGGCAAGGGAGACAGGAGGGATGCGGGCCGGCGCCGGTCACTGCATCTTCCGGTACACGCCCACCACCACGCCCAGGATCATCGTGCTCCGGAAGTCCTCGCGGCGGACGTAGATGGGGGCCATGCGGGGGTTCGAAGGCTGGAACCGGACCCGATCGCCCTCGTGGTAGATGCGCTTCACCGTGGCCTCGTCGTCGATGAGGGCGACCACGATGTCCCCGTCGTCGGCCTGGAGCTGCTTCTTCACGAAGATGTAGTCGCCGGAGAGGATCCCGTCGCCGATCATCGAGTCGCCCTGGACGCGCAGCCCGTAGACCTTCTTGCTCGTCCCGAGGAAGAAGCTGTCCACCTGGACCGTATCCTCGACCTGCTCCTGGGCCAGGATGGGCAGGCCGGCCGCGACGCGGCCGATGATGGGGATCTCCACCAGCCGGCCGCCGGCCTTCGCCTCGCGCCGGTGGGCGAGCGAGACGACGTTCGCCTCGCGGCGCCCGCCGAGCGCCTCGCGCGCGGAGGAGGTCGGGATGAGGGCGCGCGACTTCACCGGGTCGCGCTGGAGGAAGCCCTTCTTCTCGAGCGCCTTGAGGTGGTCGTTAACGCCGTTCGTGGAGGCGATGTCGAGCGCCTCGCCGATCTCGCGGATGGTGGGCGGATAGCCCTTGTCCTCGATCTCGGTCGCGATGAAGCGGAGCACCTCGAGCTGCCGGTCGGTGAGCTGCGTCGCCATGGCGGTCTCCTGGGTGGCTGAACGCCAGTATACGGAACCAGCGTTCAGGAGCAAGAAATCGCCCTCCTTGCCCGGTGGGGGGCCCGCCGGTAGGGTTCGTCCGTGGCGGAACCCAGCACGATGCAGGCGCTCGGGATGGGGGCGCGGGCGGCCGGCCGCAGCGCCTGGCTCGTCGCGCCCGCGCTGCTGGTCGGGTTCCTGCGCTCGGCCCTGGGCTGGCCGGCGCCGCTCCTCGCGCTGGCGCTGCTCCGCGCCGGCGCGGCCGGGCGGCTGGCGGGCGGCGCGCGCGCGCCTGGCGAGGTCGTCGCGGGGGCGCTGGCGGCGCTGACCGCGCCGAGGTCGCTCTGCCTGCTGGCGGGGCTCTTCCTGGCGGGGCTGCTCGCCTCCGCGGCGCTGCGGGTGGCCTGGCTCGCCGGCGCGCTCCCCACCCTGGGCGGCGCGCTCCACGGGGAGCGGGAGCCCGCGCCGCGCTTCGCCGCTGGCGTCACCTGGGGCTTCGCGCCGCTCGCCGGCACGGCGCTGCTCGGGCTCGCCCTCGAGCTCGCGGCCCAGCTCTACCTCTGGACGGCGGCGCTCTCGGCGCTCGTGCTGGCGCTGCACCGCGCGCCGCCGCTCGTCGCCCTGGTGCGCGCCGGGCTCGGCGCCGTCGCGCTCGCGTCGGCCCTCGCCGCGCCGCCGCTCGCCTCGCTCGCCGCCGACGCCGCGCTGGCGCGCACCGCCCTGACCGGCGACCGGCCGGCGCGGGCGCTCCTCGAGGGCCTGCGCCGGGTGGCGCTCCGCCCCGCGGCGTTCGTGCTCGCCGGGATGACGCTCGGCCTGGCGGCGCTGGTGGTGCTCGGCTCGGCCCAGGCTCTCGAGTCGGCCGCGCTCGGCCTCGCCGCGGGCGCGCCGGCGGTGCTGGCGGTCGGGCCGCGCCTCATGACCACGGTGCTGGCCGCCTCGCTGGCGGCGCTGTTCGAGCTGTGGCGCCTCGGGACGGTGGCGGCGCTCGCCTGCGCCGAACGCTGACCCTCGCGGCGAGCGCCGGCGCTGGGGGGGGCGCGGAGGCCGCGCCGTCAGGCCGGCGGGTCGCCGCCGCGCAGGAAGCGCCGGAGCCTGATCTTCTTCCGCGGCCCGCTCAGCAGGTACAGCGCGAGGCCGACCCCGAAGAGCGTGCCCGCCACCGCCAGCGCCGCGGCGCCCAGGAAGGGCAGGAAGCGCCAGCCCGCGAAGTCGCGCGCGAAGACCACCAGCCCGCCCAGGGTGAGCCCGCTCGCCACCAGGCCGAGGAAGAGGGTGAGGCCGAGCATGCGGACGTTGGTCGCGATGCGGTCGAGCTCGGGCGAGCGGACGTTGACGCGGAACTTGCCGGACTCGAGGTCGACCAGGATCTGCTGCAGCTGGGCCGGGACGTCCTCGGCCAGCGTCTGCAGCTTGAGGAACGACTTCATCATCGTCCCGGAGGCGTCGCTCGGGTTGAAGCGCGAGAAGAGCAGCTCCTTCGCGTACGGCAGCCCCACCTCCAGGATGTCGAGCTTGGGGTAGAGGCCGCGGACGATCCCCTCCAGGGTCACCGAGGCCTTCGACAGGACCGCCCACTCCTTCGGGACGCGGATGCGGTGCTTCACGGCCAGGTCGAGCAGGTCGCGGGCCAAGGTCGAGGTGTGGATGTCCTCGAGCTTGAGCCCGAGGTACCGGTCGAAGATGGCCTGGATGTCGGCGCGGAAGGCGGTGATGGGCGTGTGCTCCTCGGCCACGCCGATGCGGTTCAGGACCCGCGCCACCGTCTCCGGGTCGCGCAGCGCCGTCGCCATGATGAGCGTGACGAGCGCCTCCTGCATCCGGCGGGAGAGCCGCCCCACCAGGCCGAAGTCCAGCAGCGCGACGCGGTTGCCGGGGAGGACGAGCACGTTGCCCGGGTGCGGATCGCCGTGGAAGAGGCCGTCCTCGAAGAGCTGCCGGAAGGCTGCCTCGATGATGTTGCGCGCCACCTGCTCGAGGTCGTAGCCCCCGGCGGCGGTGATCTCCGAGACCTTCACCCCGTCCACGTACTCGAGGGTGAGGACCGTCTCGCAGGAGAGGTCGTCGTAGACGCGCGGGATGAGCAGGAAGGGGCGGTCGCGCGAGGTCTCGGCCATGGCGCGGGCGTTCTGCGCCTCGTTGCCGAAGTCGAGCTCCTCGTGGATGGCGCGCTCGAACTCCTCGACGATGCCGGTCGGCGTGTAGACGCCGGTCTCCTCCACCACCGCCTCGACCAGCCGCGCGAGCTGGTAGAGCAGGGACAGGTCGGAGTCGATGCGCTGCCGGATGCGCGGCCGCTGCACCTTCACCGCCACGCGCTCGCCGGAGTGCGTGCGGGCGCGGTGCACCTGGGCGATGGAGGCCGTCGCGACCGGCGCCTCCTCCAGCTCGGCGAAGCAGCTCTCGACCGGGCGGCCGAGGCCGCGCGCGATCTCGGCGCGCACCTCGGCGATGGGGAAGGGCGGCACCGCGTCCTGCAGCTCCGACAGCTCCTCCACCCAGTGCGACGGGAGGATGTCGGGGCGGGAGGAGAGGAGCTGGCCGAGCTTGATGAAGGTGGGCCCGAGGTCGACGAGCAGCTGGCGGAAGCGCTGCGCCGTGCGCCGGTCCGGCTCCGGCCCGGCCGGCTCGGCCCCGGCCGCCGCCTGGCGCACCTCGGCCGCCCCGCGGCTCCCGAGCAGCTCGCCGAGCCGCGTCTGGTCGAGGTAGGCGCCGAACCCGTGGCGCGCCGCGACGGCGGCGATCTGCCCGAGCCGGTTCAGATCCTGGAAGGCCTCCTTGAGCACGGGCGGAACCTAGCACGTGCCCCTCCGGAGGACCCGTCAGGAGAAAGCCCCCCCAAAGAGGGTGAACGAGGCGACGTACCTCAGGCGAGCGACCCAGGGCGCGAGCGCGCAGGACCCACCCCGGGGCGCTGGCGACCCCTGACCGGGAAGAGGCGGATCTCTCGGCGGCTCGCCCGGGCGGCATCGCCGTGGGCCAGCGAAGATCCAGGCGATCCCGGGGCCGCTCGCGACCGGCCGCGGCCCGGCACGGCGCTCGCAAAGGGGGCTCGCTCGGTACGTCGAAACGCCTCCGGAGCTCACCGTCATGACGCGCGAACCCACCGAACTCGTCCTCCTCCGCACCGGGCACCTTCAGCCGTGGCAGGTGCAGCGGGCGCAGGCGCACCAGCGCCGCGCCGGCGGGACCGTGGTGGAGGCGCTCATCGCGCTGGGGTACCTCACCGAGCAGGCGGCGCTCACCGAGGCGGCGCGGCAGCTCGGCGTGCCGTACCGCGACCTGTCGCACCTGTACGTGCCGCCCGAGATCGTGGCGCTCGTGCCGGAGCGGCTCATCCGCGCGCGGAAGGTGTTCCCCATCGACGTCGCCGCCGAGTCGCGCCGCGGGCCGCTCATCGTGGCCACCGCGGCGCCCCAGGACCTGACGGTCCTCGACGAGGTGGCGTTCGCGAGCGAGCTCCAGGTCCGGGCGGTGCTGGCGAGCGCCCGCGACGTCGACGCCGCCATCGAGCGCTATCTCGGCCCGGCCGCGCGGCGCGGGATCCCGCTCATCGCGGACCCGGCGCACGCGCGCCAGCCCGCCGTCGCGGCGGGGCGCCTCGGCGCGACGAACTCCTGGCGCGGCGGTCCGGTGGCGGAGGCGAACCCCCGCCCCACGGTCGCGGACGCCATCGCGACCGACTGGACCCAGCTGCGCTGGACGGCGTAGGGAAGGGCTGGCGGCCCCGCGCGCGTCAGACCGCGCCGGTAAGCTCGCGCCCGCCGATGCCGCCCGAGATCGCCCAGGCTGCCACGCCGATGATGCGGCAGTACCTCGAGACGAAGGCGAGGTACCCGGATGCGCTCCTCTTCTTCCGGCTGGGCGACTTCTACGAGCTCTTCTTCGACGACGCGGTCCAGGCGTCGGAGGCGCTCCAGATCACGCTCACCGCGCGCTCGAAGGGCGAGGACAAGGTCCCGATGTGCGGCGTGCCGCACCACGCGGCGCGGGGGTACGTGGCGAAGCTGCTCGAGCGCGGCTTCAAGGTCGCCATCTGCGACCAGGTGGAGGAGCCCGGGAAGTCGGCGCTCGTGAAGCGCGAGGTGACCCGCGTCGTCACCCCCGGCATGGTCCTCGACGACCAGGTGCTCGATCCCCGCGAGGCGGCCTACGTCGGCGCGGTGGCGCTCGCGGAGGGCGGCGGGGGCGGGCTCGCGCTCCTCGACGCCTCGACCGGCGAGCTCAAGCTGGGCGAGGTCGCGTCCGACGCGCGGCTCGCCGACGAGCTGCGCCGCGCCGGGGTCCGCGAGCTGCTGCTCGCCCGCGACGCCGCCGCGGGCGCGCGGGGGGCGGCGCTGGCCGCCGCGGTGGGGGCGCCGCTGGCCGAGCGGGAGCCGGCCGACTTCGCGCGCGCCGGCGAGCGGCTGCGGCGCCACCTCGGCGTGGCGGGGCTCGACGGCTTCGGCGTGGGCGACCTCGCGCTGGGCCAGGCCGCCGCGGCCGCCGCGCTCGCCTACCTCGAGGACACCCAGTGCGCGGCGCCGGCCCACGTCGACCGGCTCTCGCGGCTCGCCACCGACGAGGCGCTGCTCCTCGACGAGGCGACGCGCCAGAACCTCGAGCTCGAGCGCACGCTCGCGGGCGGCAAGCGCAAGGGCTCGCTGCTCGGCGTCCTCGACCGGAGCGTGACCGCGCTCGGCGGCCGCCGGCTCGCCGAGTGGCTGCGCTGGCCGCTCCTCGACCCGGCCGCCATCGGCGCGCGGCTCGACGCGGTGGAGGAGCTGGTGGGCGGGGCGCTGCTGCGCGAGGATCTCGCCGAGGCGCTCCGGCCGGTGGCCGACCTCGAGCGGCTCCTGTCGCGCCTCGCGCTGCGGCAGGGGAACGCCCGCGACCTGCGCGCGCTCGCGACCGCGCTCGTCGCGCTCCCGCGCCTGGCCGACCTGCTCGAGGGCGCCGACGCCGGGCGGCCCCGCGCCGCGCTCCTCGCCGCCTGCGGGGCGGGGCTGCGCGGCCTCGAGGCGCTGGCCGCGCTGCTCGACCGCGCGGTGGCCGAGGAGCCCCCGCCGACCCTGAAGGAGGGCGGGCTCATCCGGCGCGGCCACTCGGAGGAGCTCGACCGGCTGGTGGCCCTGGTGGAGGACGGGAAGGGCTACATCGCGCGGCTCGAGGCGGCGGAGCGGGCGCGCACCGGCATCGGCTCGCTCAAGGTCCGGTACAACCGGGTGTTCGGGTACTACCTCGAGGTCACGAAGCCGAACCTCCACCTCGTGCCGCCCGACTACGAGCGGCGCCAGACCACCGTCGGCGGCGAGCGCTTCGTCACCCCGGCGCTCAAGGAGTACGAGGAGCAGGTGCTGGGCGCCGAGGAGCGCCGCGCCGCCCTGGAGGAGCGGCTGTTCGAGGCGCTCCGGGCCCGGGTGGTGGAGGAGGGGCGCCGCCTGCGCACCGCCGCCGGCGCGGTGGCGACCGCCGACGCGCTGCTCGCGCTGGCGCGGGTGGCGGCCGAGCGCGGGTACGTGCGGCCGGAGGTGGACCGCTCCGAGCGGCTCGACATCGAGGACGGGCGGCACCCGGTGGTGGAGGCGATGCTGCCCGCCGACTCGGGCGGCTTCGTGCCGAACGGCGTCCTGACCGCGTCGAGCGGGGAGGGCGAGGACGCGCCGCAGCTCCTCGTCATCACCGGCCCCAACATGGCCGGCAAGAGCACCGTCCTGCGCCAGACGGCGCTCATCGCGCTGCTCGCGCAGATGGGCAGCTTCGTCCCCGCCAGGCGGGCGCGGGTGGGGCTCGTCGACCGCATCTTCACCCGCGTCGGCGCCTCCGACGACCTGGCGCGCGGCCGCTCGACGTTCATGGTCGAGATGACCGAGACCGCCGCCATCCTCCACAACGCCACCCGCCGCTCGCTGGTGGTGCTCGACGAGATCGGCCGCGGCACCAGCACCTTCGACGGGGTGTCGATCGCCTGGGCGGTGGCCGAGCACCTGCACGACCGGACCGGCTGCCGGACCCTCTTCGCGACGCACTACCACGAGCTGCAGGACCTGGCGCGCGAGCGGCCGCGGGTGCGCAACCTCACCGTCGCCGTGCGCGAGGTGGGCGAGCAGGTGGTGTTCCTGCGCCGGCTCGTCGAGGGGGGCGCCTCGCGCAGCTACGGCATCGAGGTGGCGAAGCTGGCCGGGCTGCCGGCCGAGGTGCTCGCCCGCGCCCGCGAGATCCTGAAGAACCTGGAGTCGATGGAGGTCGACGAGCGCGGCCGCGCCGCGCTCGCCCGCGGCCGCCGCCCGGCGCCTTCGCCCCCGGGCCAGCTGGCGCTCTTCGCCGGCTCCGACCCCGCGCTCGCCGCCCTCAAGGACGAGCTCCTGGCCCTCGACCTCGACGGGCTGCGGCCGCTCGAGGCGCTGAACCTCCTCGCCGGCTGGAAGCAGCGCCTGGCGTGAGGCGGCGCGCCGGCGCTACCCGCCGGACGCGTGGCGCGGGAGCCGCACCTCGAACGCCGTGCCGTCCTCCGCGGTCGAGGTGGCGCGGGCCGAGCCGCCGTGCGCGGCGGCGATGCGCTCCACGATGAAGAGGCCGAGCCCCACGCCCTGCGCGGTGCCGGCCTGCTGCCCGGCGCGCTCCCAGGGCTGGAAGAGCCGGCCGAGCAGCTCGGGGGAGATGGGATCGCCCTCGTTCCGGACGCGCAGGGTGACGGCGTCCGGAGCGCTGCCGTCGAGCTCGACCCGCACCGGCCGGTCCGGGCGCCCGTACTTGAGGGCGTTCGCGAGCAGGTTCGAGGCGAGCTGCGCCAGCCGGTCGGGATCCCAGGTGCCCTCCAGCGAGCCGCGCCGCTGGACCTCGATGGCCCGGTCGCCGCTCGCCCCGTGCAGCTCGTCCACCACGCCCTCGACCACCGTGCCCAGATCGACCGGGCGCGGCTGGACGGGCAGGCTGCCGGTGAGGCGGGCGCGGGTGAGGTCGAGCAGGTCGTGGATGAGCCGGGTGGCCCGCTCGGCCGCGCTGCGGATGCGTGCCACCGCCCGCAGGTGCCGGTCGGGCAGGTCCTCCTTGGAGAGGAGCGTGCTCGCGCCGAACAGGACGGCGCCGAGCGGGTTCCGGAGGTCGTGTGAGGCGATCCCGATGAGCTGCTGCTCGAACTCCCGCGCGCGGCGGAGCTCCTCCTCGTCGTGCTTGCGGCGGGTGATGTCCACCACCACCGCGCCCACCAGGAAGACCTCCCCCGCGGCGTCGCGGATCGGGAACCAGCTGCCGAGGTGCCAGCCCGGACCGGAGGTCATGGGTGACGAGAACTCGACGTCGAGCACCGGCTCGCCCGTCGCGAGCACCTGCCGGTAGCGCGGCTCGAGCACGGCCGCGAGCGCCGGGAAGACCTCCCGCAGCGTCCTCCCCACCACGTCCTCGGGGCGCACGCCGCGGAGCGCGGCCAGGGCGTCGTTCATGCGGACGTAGCGCAGCTCGCGGTCCACGAGCGCGAGCCCGACGGGCGCGCTGGCGAAGATCCCCTCCAGGACGGCCAGCGCCTCGGCCAGGCGGCGCTCGGCGCGCTTGCGGGGGCTCGCGTCCCGGAAGAAGACTGCGATCCCCCCGCCTTCGATCGGATAAGCGGTGACCGCCGCCCACAGGTCGAGCGGCGCGTAGTAGGCGTCGAACTCGCGCGGGACGCGCTCGTCCATGACGCGGTGGTACTCCTCCCAGTACGGGTTCCCGGCGCGGGTGAGGTCGGGCCAGATCTCCCAGAAGTTCCGCCCGAGCGTCTCGCCGCGCTTTTTCCCGGAGAGCCGCTCCTGGTTCGAGTTGACGCGGACGAAGCGCCAGTCGCGATCGAGCTCGAAGAAGGCGTCGCCGAGGTCGAGCAGCGTGGAGGCGCGGCGCAGGACGGCCTGCCGCTCCTCGCTCCAGGCGCGCAACGCCGAGGCGGCGCCCTCGATGAGGAGGTCGGAGAGCGCCAGCACGTCGTCGGCGCCGACCCCGGTGCTCTCGCGGGCCACCTCCACCACCACCTGGCGGAGGAGGCGGTACTCCAGGACGAGCTGATCCACCTCGATCCCGAGCACGCTCCGCTGCGCGCCGTGCTCCGCGGCGATGCGCGCCGCCTCCCCCGCGTCCGGTCCCCCGCGCGCCTCCAGCGCCGCCGCCAGCGCGTCGACGTACTGCGGGAGCGAGTCGAGGAGGGCGGGGGCGGGGCCCGCCTCGCCGAGGCGCTCCCGGACGCGCTCGGCCCACCTGCGGACGATCTCGTTGCGGCGGTTGCGGAGGGCCTCGGCCAGCGGGCTCACGCCCCGCCTATAAAGCGAAGGGGGCCGGCCCGCAGGCCAGCCCCCCGTAGCTGCTCGGCTGCCGAAAGGTCTTACTTCGCCTTCTTGTGGCAGGTGTCGCACTTCCCGAGCGCCTTGTTCTCCTGCTTCTTGTGGCAGGCCTGGCACACGGCGTGGCCCTTCTTCATGTCCATCGCCATCTTGCCCGGCTCGCCGGCGCCGTGGCACTCCTCGCACTTCACGGCCTTGTGCTGCTCGTGCTTGAAGGTGATGTCGCCCTGCTTGGCCGACTTCAGGGTGATGGGCTCCTTCGGCGGCTCGGCGGCGAGCACCGGCGCGGCGAAGAGGCTGACGGCGAGAGCGACGGTAAGCATGCGGATCATGAGATTTTCCCCTCGGTTGATGCGCGCGGAGCGTGAGGCGCCGCGCGTGGTCGGCGGACTGTACGGCCCAGCCCAGGAGCCATTCAAAAAAAAGACGGACCTGCGACAGTGTGCCGCACTGTCACGTCCGGTGCGTGGGCACCGACAGAAAAATGGACCGTGATATCGCGTGGCCTACAGTGGGGGCGCGATGGTCGCCGCTCCTGCCGCCCTCTCCCTCCTCCTGGTGATCTCGGCCGCCGTCCACGGACGTCCGGCGCCGCGCCAGGCTCGAGCCGCGGTCGCGGCGCGCGCCAGCGCGGCCAGGCCCGCCCCAGGCAGCGCGCTCGAGCGGGCCCGCGTCCTCCTGGCGCAGGTGAAGCGCGATCCCGCCAAGCGCCGATATCGCCACCAGTGGGAGCGCGCCATCGCCGCCCTCGAGCGCGCCGCGCGCGGGCGCGACGCAGGGCCGGCGCTGCTGGAGGCGGCGCGCGCCCGGTACGCGCTCTACCGGTACTCGCAGGTGGAGGCGGACCGCGAGGCGGCGCTGCGGCTCGCGCAGCGCGCCCGGAAGGCGGGCGCGCGGGAGGCGGGGGCGTTCGCGGCGGCGGTGAAGGAGGAGATGGGCGAGGAGGAGCCAGCGCCGAAGGCGAAGCGGGGGCGGGGGGCGGCGCGGGGGCAGGGCGCGACCGCGACCGCGAGTGCGGCGAGCTCGACCACGACTTCGACCGCGACCGCGGGGCCGACCGCGACCGCGACCGCGGCCGCGCCGGCCGCGACCGCGGCGGGCGGCGCGGGTGGGCGGGGCGCGGCCGAGGAGAGCGACGAGGAGCCGTCCACCGATCCGGCCCTGCGCGAGGCGCTGCGCGGCGCGGAGGGCGGCGAGGCCGCCGGACCGGCCCGCGTCTCCGAGGTGAAGTCCTGGTCGAACGGCGATTACACGCGCATCGCCGTCTACCTCTCGCGCCAGGTCCCGTTCACGAAGGAGGAGATCCCGGCCGAGGGCGCGCTGCCGCGCCGGCTCGCGCTCGACCTGAAGCCGGCGTCGCTGGCGGGCGGGCTCGCCCACCCGGTAGGCGACGCCCTCGTGCAGCGGGTGCGGGCCGCGCAGCGGGGCGAGGACACGGTGCGCGTGGTGCTCGACCTGGCGGGGCGCGACGACCTCGCCATCTTCCAGCTCGACGACCCGCCCCGGCTCATCGTGGACGTCGGGGTCCGCGAGGCGCGTCGCGACGCGCAGGCGGCCGCCCGCCGCGCCGACGCGTCCGCGCCGGCCGAGGCGGCGCCCGCGGCCGAGGCGGCACCCGAGGCGCGCACCGCCCATGCCGAGCCGGAGCAGGCGGCGGCGCGGCCGGTGCGGCGCGTGGTGGTGGACGCCGGGCACGGCGGCCACGACACCGGCGCCATCGGCCCCTCCGGCGTGCGCGAGAAGGACGTGACGCTCGCCATGGCGCGGAGGCTGGCGGCCCGGCTCCGGGCGCGCGGCTTCGAGGTGGTCCTGACCCGCGACGCCGACCGGTTCGTGCCGCTCGAGGAGCGGACCGCCATCGCCAACGCCCACCACGGCGACCTGTTCGTGTCCCTCCACGCCAACGCCCACCCGCGCCGGGATCGGCGGGGCCTCGAGACGTACGTCCTCGACGTCGCCGACGACCGCTACGCCCGGCGGCTGGCGGCCCGCGAGAACGGCGCGCTCGACGACGGCGCCGAAGAGGGCCAGGAGGTCCGGCGCATCCTGACCGATCTCGACGCACAGTCGAGCGCGGCGGCGTCGCGCCGGCTCGCCGAGACGGTGCAGCGCGAGGTGGGCCAGGGCGTCCGGTCGCGGGTGGGCGACGTGCGGGACCTGGGCGTGAAGAGCGCGCTCTTCTACGTGCTGCTCGGCGCGCGGATGCCGGCCGTGCTGGTGGAGACGTCGTTCATCTCGAACCGCGTGGAGGAGCGCCGGCTCGCCAGCGCGCGCTTCCAGGACGAGGTGGCGGCGGGGGTGACGCGGGCGGTGGAGCGCTTCGCCGCGCGCGGCCCGCGGGTGGCGGCGCGCTGACGCCGGGCGCCGGGCCGCTATACTCCCTGGGCGATGCGCCTCCCCGACGCCCCCATGGTCCGCCTGCCGCAGCCCGCGCCCTACGAGTACGACTCCCGGCTGCCCGACCTGCCGCCGCTCGGCGGCGACGCGCGGGCCGATCTCGCCGCCGCCCGCCGCTTCCTGGAGGACCTGCACCGCGGCGGCGCCAGCGGGCACACCGTGGTGCGCCTGCAGAGCGCGGCCCTGGACCGCATCGTCGGGGCGCTGTGGGCCCGCGCCTGCGCCGAGGCGGCGGAGCGCCACCCCGAGGCCCCGCTGGCGCTGGTCGCGATCGGCGGGTACGGCCGCCGGGAGCTGGCGCCCTTCAGCGACCTCGACCTGCTCTTCCTGCACGCCGCCGGCGAGCCGGCGCCGTTCGTGAAGCTCGCCAGCGAGCGGCTCGTCTACGCGCTGTGGGACCTCCGGCTCGAGGTCGGCTACAGCGTGCGCGACCTCGCCGCCTGCGAGGCGACCGCGGCCGAGGATCACACCGCCCGCACCGCGCTGCTCGACCTGCGCCAGCTCGCCGGGGACCGCCTGCTCTACCGCGCCCTCGAGCGCGAGCAGCTGCACGGGCCCACGCAGGCGCGGCTCGACGAGTTCATCACCGACAAGATCGCGGAGGTGCGCAGCCGGCGCGAGAAGTTCGGCGACTCGCTCTACCTGCTCGAGCCCAACGTGAAGGAGTCGCAGGGCGGCCTGCGCGACCTGCAGTCGGCGCTCTGGATCGCCCGCGCCCGCTGGAAGGTGGCCGGGGTGACCGAGCTCCTCGCCCGCGCCATCCTGCCGGAGAGCGAGATCGGGGAGCTGCGCCGCGCGCGCGACTTCCTGTGGCGGGTGCGCAACGAGATGCACTACCTGGCCGGGCGCAAGTGGGACCAGCTCACCTTCGACGTGCAGCCGCAGGTGGCGGAGTTCATGGGCTACCGCGACGGCGAGGAGGGCAGCGCGGTCGAGCAGTTCATGCGCCACTACTACCTGGCGGCGCGCACCGTGCTGAACGCCTGCGACGCCATCGTCGACCGCGCGCTCGAGCCGCAGAACGCGACCGGGTGGCGCCAGGTCCCGCCGCCGGCGGCCATGACCGGCGCCGAGCGGAACGGCGGCCCGCGGCGGTCCGAGTGGGCGCTCCCCGGCGGGGAGCTCAAGGTGTTCCGCGGGCGCCTCACCATCGCGGACAAGGACGTGCTCCGCCGCTCGCCGGCGGCGCTGGTGCGCCTCTTCGCCGCCGCCGACCGGGAGAACCTCGACCTCTACCCTTACGCGCGCGACCAGGCGAGCGCCGCCGCCGCCGAGCTGCCGCCGGGCGCCGCCGACCAGCCGGAGGTGAGCCAGGAGCTGCTCGCCTGCTTCCTGCGGCCGGGGACGCGCGGGCGCTTCCTCGACCTCATGCACCAGCTCGGCGTGCTGCCGCGCCTCATCCCGGAGTTCGCCCGGGTGGCCGCGCGCCGCCAGATCGACGTCTACCACGTGTACACGGTCGACGTTCACTCGCTGTTCGCGGTGCGCCGGCTGTTCGCGCTGCGCAACGGCGACGTGCAGGAGGAGGTCCTCGGCCCGCTCATGCAGCGCCTGCAGCGCCCGCTCGGGCTCTACCTCGGCACGCTGTTCCACGACATCGGCAAGGGGCTCGGGGGCGACCACTCGGCCAAGGGCGCCGAGATCGCGGCCCAGGCCTGCGTGCGGCTCGGCATCGACCCGGCCGACGCCGCCGACGTGGAGTGGCTGGTGGCGAAGCACCTGCGCATGAGCGCCATCGCCCAGCGGCGCGACCTCTCCGACCCGCACCTCATCCAGGCCTTCGCCGAGGAGTGCGGGACGCTCGACCGGCTCGACGAGCTGTACCTCCTCACCTACGCGGACATGGCGACGGTGGGGCCGCGCACCTGGACCGACTGGAAGGCGCGGCTCCTGCGCGAGCTCTACACCAAGACGCGCCAGGTCATGGAGGCGGGCGTGGGCAGTCGCCCCGAGCCCGGCACCGCCGAGGCCGCGGCGCGGGCGCGGGTGGCGGCGGCCTTCGGGGCGCGGGCGCCGGAGCGGCCGGTGCAGCGCTTCCTGGCCGCCATGCCGGCCCGGTACTTCCTCACCGTGGAGCCGGCGCAGGCGCCGCGGCACCTCCGGCTGCTCCGGCTGGCGAAGTCGCTCCGGTTCGCCTCGGCGGTGCGGCACCGGCGCGACCTCGGCTACTCCGAGCTGGCGCTCACCGCGCCCGACCGGCCCGGGCTGCTGGCGCTCCTCGCCGGCGTGCTCGCCGCGCACCGCATCGACATCCAGCGCGCGGAGGTCTTCTCGACGCCGCCCGACGAGCGCACCCTGGGGTGGCTGGGCGGGCGCGCGCTCGACCTCTTCCAGGTGCGCGGCCCCGAGGAGGGGGCCCTCGACGCGCGGCGCTGGCGCGCGGCGCGGCGCGACCTCCTGCGGGTGCTGTGCGGCGAGGAGTCGCTGGACGCCCTCCTCGAGCGCCGCCTGAAATCGGGGCTCCCCCCGAAGCCGCTCCCCGGCGTCGCCACGAAGGTCGTGCTCGACAACGACGCCTCGCGCGACCACAGCGTCATCGACGTGTTCACCGCCGACCGGGTCGGGCTCCTGCACACGCTGGCGCGCAAGGCTTTCGACCTCGGGCTCACCGTCGACCTGGCCCGCATCACCACCGAGGGCCACCGCGCCGCGGACGCCTTCTACGTGCGCACCGCGGAGGGCGCGCGCCTCGAGGGCGAGCGCGCCGAGCGGGTGCTCGAGTCCCTCCGGGCCGTCCTGGCGCGCCCCGTCCCGTAGCCGCCGAGCCCCCGGTCCGGGCCGCGCTCGCCGCCTCGGACGGGAGGCAAAAAGCATACGGATCGCCGCTCCCTTGTCCGGCCGGGCGCGCGTGTCCAGCGTTAAGCGCGGCAGTCGGTGGAGGGGGAGGGGAGCGGGCCCTTGGCCAGGCGAGCAGCGCACGTGCGTTTCGGGGTCGTCACCGCCTGGCCGGCGGAGGACTGGCACAGCCGCCGGCTGCTGGCGAGCTTCGGCCGGCGCGGGGAGGCCGCGGCGGTGGACCCGGCGGCCCTGGCCGCGTTCGTCGGCGAGGCGGCGCTGGAGGTGCGGGCGAGCCAGCGGCCCGCCGCGCGCTTCGACGCGTGGGTGCTCGCCCGCGGGCTCGGGCGGAGCGGCGACCCGGACGTCCAGTTCGAGGTCTACCGCGCGCTGGAGGGGACCGGTTCGCTGGTGGTGAACAAGATCGACGCGCTGCTCTCGGCCCAGGACAAGCTGCGCACCTCCTGGCTCCTGCGGCGCGCGGGCGTGGCCACGCCGCGCGCGGCGGTGGCGCAGGCGCCGCGCCAGGCGGTGGCGGCGCTGGCCTGGCTGGGCGAGGCGGTGGCGAAGCCCATCGCCGGCTCGCTCGGCGACGGGCTGGAGCGGGTGCGCGACGATCGGGCCGGCCGGCGGGCGGTGCTCGACCGCGTCGGCCGCGACGGCGCCGTCTACCTGCAGGCGTGGGTCGAGCACCCGGGGCGCGACGCGCGCCTGTTCGTGGTGGGAGAGCGCGTGGCCGGCGCGATGGAGCGGAGGGCGCCTCCCGGCGAGTGGCGGACGAACGTGGAGCGCGGGGCGCGCGTGCGCCCCCTGCCCGCGGGCGGGCCGCTGGGCGCGCTGGCGGTGGCGGCGGCGCGCGCGCTCGGCCTCGACTGGGCCGGGGTGGACGTGGTGACGGGCCCGGAGGGACCGACGGTGCTCGAGGTGAACGGGAATCCGAGCTGGGTCGGGATCCTGGAGGCGACGGGCGAGGACATGGCGGAGCCGATCGCGGAGCACGTGTGGGCTCGCGCGCGGCAGCGGCTGGAGCGGACGAGACCCACACCGGAGCAGGCGGGAGCGAACCATGGCTGAAGAGAAGAAGGGCGGCAGCAAGGGCGCGATGACGGTCTCGGAGGCCGGCCGCAAGGGCGGCGTGCGGGTGCGCGAGACGCGCGGCCGCAAGTTCTACGAGGAGATCGGCAAGAAGGGCGGCGAGACGGTGAAGGCCGAGCGCGGCCGCAAGTTCTACGAGGAGATCGGGAAGAAGGGCGGGGACACGGTCAAGGCCGAGCGCGGGCCGCGCTTCTACGAGGAGATCGGGAAGAAGGGCGGCGAGACCATCAAGGCCGAGCGCGGCACGCCCTTCTACGAGGAGATCGGGCGCAAGGGCGGCCACAAGGTCCGCGAGCTCATCGAGAAGGGCAAGGCGGAGGCGCCGCACGGCGAGGGCGCGGCGACGGATCGCGAGCACCATTGAGGGGTCGAGCGGTAGTCCACGAGTCCGGGGAACCGGCGAAGGGGGGGTGCATGGAGTACGAGGAGAAGGGGACGGGGGCGGCTGGGGCTCCGCGGAAGGACGACGAGGAGTCGGCGGCGACGCCGCGCCGCGCCATGACGGTGTCGGAGGCGGGCCGGAAGGGCGGCATCACGGTCCGTGACGAGCGCGGCCACGCGTTCTACGAGGAGATCGGCCGCAAGGGCGGCCAGAAGGTCCGGGAGCTCATCGAGCGCGGGAAGACCCGCACCTGACGCTCGAGGCGCCCGGGCGCCACCCGCGACCGCGCGCGCGTCGACGCCTGCCGGGCTCACCCCCGGCGGGCGTCGGTGGCGCGCGTGCGCGCGCGTGCCGGGGCGCGCGGACCGTGCTAGAACCGCGCGATGGCGGCCGCCCCCATCGTCGAGATCGACCCGCAGCACCCGCAGCCGCGCCTCATCGAGCGCGCGGTGCAGACGCTCTCCTCCGGCGGCCTCATCGCCTTCCCCACCGACACCTATTACGCCATCGGCTGCGACCTGTTCGACAAGCGCGCCATCGAGCGCATCTACCAGCTGAAGCAGCTGCCCCGGTCGCACGAGCTGTCGTTCATCTGCCCCGACCTGGCGGAGGTGTCGCGCTACGCCATCGTGGACAACGCCGCCTACCGGGTGCTGCGCCGCAAGACGCCGGGGCCCTTCACCTTCGTCCTGCCGGCCACGCGGCTCGTGCCGGACCTCGTGCTGCGCCGCCAGAAGACGGTCGGCGTCCGGCTGCCGGACAGCCCCATCGCGCTGGCGCTGGTGCGCGCGCTCGCCCACCCCGTCATCAGCACCTCGGCCGCCGCGCCGGACGGCGAGGTCCTCATCGACGCCCACGACATCAAGGAGCGGCTCGGCCACGGGCTCGACCTCATCCTCGACGGCGGCTTCAAGCCCAACGAGGCCTCCTCGGTGATCGACCTCACCGGCCCGGAGCCGGTGGTGGTGCGGCAGGGGAAGGGCGACACGAGCGACCTGCTGCTCTGAGCGGCGCGCGGGCCGCGAACTGGACCCCCGCCCGCGCGGCGGTATCGTCTCCGCGGTGGCGAACCCGCTCGATCCCGCGCTCGATCTCTTCCTCGTCCACGTGCGGGTGGAGAAGGGGCTGTCGCCGAACAGCGTCGACGCCTACGCGCGCGACCTGCGGCGGTACCTCGACGACCTCCAGCGGCAGGGCGTCGGCGGCTGGGCCGACGTCCGGCGCGAGCACCTGCTCGCGCACCTCGACCACCTGCTCCGGGCCGGCCTGGGCGCCCGCAGCCAGGCCCGGGCGCTCTCGGCCATCCGCTCGCTGCATCGCCTGCTGCAGGCGGAGCGCTTGGCCGAGGTCGACCCCACCGAGGACGTCGACGGGCCGCGCCCGGCGCACAAGCTCCCCCAGCTCCTCTCCCGCGACGAGGTGGACCGCCTGCTCGCCGCCCCCCGGCCCACCACCCCGGCCGGCCTGCGCGACCGGGCCATGCTCGAGCTGCTCTACGCCACCGGGCTCCGCGTCTCGGAGCTGGTCGCCCTCTCGGTGAACGACCTCCACCTCGAGACGCGCATGCTGCTCGCCCGCGGCAAGGGGTCGAAGGAGCGCATCGTCCCGGTGGGCGCGCCCGCCGCCGAGGCGGTCCGCGCCTACGTCGAGTCCGCGCGGCCGCGGCTCCTGCGCGGGCGGATCTCGAAGGACCTGTTCGTCACCCCGCGCGCGGCGCGCATGACGCGCCAGGGGTTCTGGAAGCTCCTCAACCGCTACGCGCGGGCGGCCGGCATCGCCCGGCGCATCTCGCCGCACAAGCTGCGCCACTCCTTCGCCACGCACCTGCTCGCCGGCGGCGCCGACCTCCGCGCCGTCCAGGCCATGCTGGGGCACGCCGACATCGCCACCACCCAGATCTACACGCACGTCGAGACGAGCCACGTGCAGCGGGTGTACGCGAAGGCGCACCCGCGGGCGTGAGCGGAAGAGGCGCGGCCCCGCGAGCGTTGACCGATCCGGCCTGCGCTGCTAAACAACCGTTCTTTTCAGGGGTTTTTCTTGGGCTTCGATCTGCTGTCCGGGGTGAAGATCCTCATCCCGCTCATCCTCTCCTTGTCCGTGCACGAGTTCGCGCACGCCTGGTCGGCCTGGAAGCTCGGCGACGACACGGCCGAGCGGTCGGGCCGCCTCACGCTCAACCCCCTGGCGCACATCGACCCCATCGGCACGCTGCTCCTGCCGCTGCTCGGGATCCCGTTCGGCTGGGCGAAGCCCGTCCCCATCAACCCGGCGCGGTTCCGCCGGAGCATCCGGATGAGCACCGGCACCATGCTCACCGCCGCCGCCGGGCCGCTCTCGAACGTCGCGCTGGCCGTCCTCTGCACCGTCGTGATGGGGCTCGGCTACCGGTACTACCCGGAGGCCATCTCGCGCGGCTCCGGCACCGGCGAGCTCCTCGGGATGATGATCCAGCTGAACGTCGCGCTGGCCATCTTCAACATGATCCCCGTCCCGCCGCTCGACGGCAGCCGCGTGCTGGAGGGCATGCTGCCGCTGCGGTTCCGCGGCGCGTGGGAGAGCTTCACGCGCTTCGCCCCGTTCGTGCTCATCGCCGTCTTCATCGGCGCCCGGTACATCATGGCCGGGCCGATGGGGGCCGTGTACGGGCTCCTCAACCGGCTGCTCGGCGCGGTCGCGGGCGCGTAGCGAGGGCTCATCCCACCATGACCAAGCCCATCGTCGTCTCAGGCATGCGCCCCACCGGGCGCCTCCACCTCGGCCACCTCCACGGCGCGCTCGCGAACTGGGTGCGGCTGCAGGACGAGGCCACCTGCTTCTTCTTCAGCGCCGACTGGCACGCGCTCACCACGAGCTACCACCAGACCGAGTCGATCAAGCAGGCCGAGCGCGAGATGTTCGTCGACTTCCTCGCCGCCGGCATCGACCCCCAGAAGGCCACGCTCTTCGTCCAGAGCCAGGTGAAGGAGCACGCGGAGCTCTTCCTCCTGCTCGGCATGATCACGCCGCTGGGGTGGCTCGAGCGCTCGCCCACCTACAAGGAGATGCGGGAGAACATCACCGACCGCGACCTCGCCCTCTACGGCTTCCTCGGCTACCCGGTGCTGATGACGGCCGACATCATCCTGTACAAGGCCACCCGCGTCCCGGTGGGCGCCGACCAGGTGACGCACCTCGAGCTCGCGCGCGAGATCGCGCGGCGCTTCAACTTCCACTACGGGCAGGTGTTCCCCGAGCCGGCGCCGCTGCTCACCAGCGCGCCCAAGATCCTGGGCACCGACGGCCGGAAGATGTCGAAGAGCTACGGCAACGCCATCCACCTCGGCGAGTCGGCCGAGGAGACGGCGAAGAAGATCATGCCGATGGCGACCGACCCGGCCCGCAAGCGCCGCACCGACCCGGGCGAGCCCGACGTCTGCGGCATCGGCTTCCTGCACAAGGTCTACTCGACCCCCGAGACCATCGCCTGGATGTACGCGGGCTGCCGCTCGGCCGGGATCGGCTGCGTCGACTGCAAGAAGCGGCTGCTCGAGACGCTGGGGCCGGCGCAGGACGCGCTGCGCGAGCGGCGCGAGGCGCTGCTGGCCCGCCCGCAGGAGGTCGAGGAGCTGGTGCAGCTCGGGACCCGCAAGGCGCGGGCGGCCGCGGCGCGCACCATGGAAGAGGTCCGCGCCGCGATGAAGCTGTAGGCGGGCGGCGCGCGGGAGCGGGATGTCGAAGGCGCCGGCACAGCAGGCGGTCGCCCCGGGCGATCACGCCGCCGAGGGCGAGGGCGAGGGCGCGCCCGGCCGCGCCGCGCTCGACGCCTTCCGCGTCACGCTGCCCTCGGTGAAGGACGGGCAGCCCCCGTTCGAGGGCCCGCTCGACCTGCTCCTCCACCTGGTGAAGGAGCACCAGCTCGATCTGTTCGACATCCCCATCGCCCGCATCACCGAGGGTTACCTGGCGACGCTCGAGGCGATGCGGCAGCTCGACATCGACATCGCGGGCGAGTTCCTGCACATGGCGGCGCAGCTCATCCTCATGAAGAGCAAGCTGCTCCTGCCGCGCACCGAGGTGGCCGAGGACGCGCCGGCGGACGAGGCGGCCGGGGTCGATCCGCGGGCGGAGCTGGTGCGGCGGCTGCTCGAGTACCAGAAGTACAAGGCGGCGGCGGAGGACCTCGCCCAGCACGACCTGCTCGACCGCGACGTCTTCGCGCGCCAGGTGCGCGCGCCGCCGGTGCAGGCGCCGGAGGGGCCGGAGGGCCTGGCCGACGTCTCGGTGTTCAAGCTCATCGAGGCGCTCGACCGCGCGCTCGCGCACGCCAAGCCCGGCTTCGGCCACGAGGTGGTGACCGACCGGCTCTCCATCACCGACGCCATCTCGCGCGTGGCCGAGGTGCTGCGCCTGCGGCGGCGGGTGTCGTTCGAGGAGCTGCTCGGGGGCGGGGAGGAGCGGCCGACGCGGGGGACGGTGCTCGCCACCTTCCTGGCGCTGCTCGAGATGGCGAAGCTGAAGCTCATCCGCATCTACCAGGCGTCGGCCGACGAGGCGGGCGCGGGCGCGGAGATCGTGGTCGAGGCCAAGGCGACCCTCGGCGAGGGACCGGTCGCGGCCACGGAGGATTACCGGTGACCGAAGAGACGAAGGATCCCGCCGCCACGGTCTCCACGGCGGAGCTCGACGCGCTCCAGGCGGCCGAGGACGCCAAGGGCGATCCCGCGCTCGACGAGGTGGAGCCGGCCGACATCGAGGTGCACGAGGGGGAGAAGGAGGAGCCCTTCGACAAGCTGGCGGCCAAGGCCAAGAAGCTCCCCGCCGAGCGCGTCCGCGCCGTGGTGGAGGCGCTGCTCTTCCTGGCCGAGAAGCCGCTCACCCCGGAGGAGGTACGCGCCGCGAGCGGCCTCGAGGTGCCGGTGGTGCAGAAGGCGCTCGACAAGCTCGCCGGGCACTACCGCGACGGCGTGTGCGGGATCGTGCTGCACGAGGTGGCGGGGGGCTGGCAGTTCCGCAGCGCGCCCGACCTCTCCGACTTCGCCCGCCGCTTCCTGCGCGTGAAGCCGCAGCGCCTCACCCGCGCCGCGCTCGAGACGCTCGCCATCATCGCCTACCGCCAGCCGGTGACCCGCCCCGAGATCGAGGAGATCCGCGGCGTGGACTGCGGCGCGGTGGTGAAGGCGCTGCTCGAGCGCAAGCTCATCAAGATCCTGGGCAAGAAGGAGGAGCCGGGGCGGCCCATGCTGTACGGCACCACCCGCGAGTTCCTCGAGTTCTTCGCCCTCAAGGACCTCGCCTCGCTGCCGACGCTGCGCGAGTTCCACGAGCTGTCCGAGGAGCACCGCGACATCGTGGAGAAGGAGGCGCCGCCGGAGGAGGGCCCGAAGCTGGAGGGGCTCGTGGCCGAGCTCGCCGACCCCAACCTGCGCGCCGCGATGGAGGCGAAGCAGGCCGAGGGCGAGGCGGCCCTGGCGGAGCTGGAGCGCGCCATCGAGACGGCGGACGAGAAGACGCGCGCGGCGCAGGAGGCGCTCGAGCCGAAGCAGCCGCAGGCGGAGGTGTCGGAGGCCGTGACCTCGACCTCGACCCCGACAGCGACCTCGACAGCGACAGCGACCGCGATCGAAACCGCGACGGCGACCGCGACCCCGACCGCGAACGAAACGTCGACGTCGACCTCGACGGAGCCCCCGACCGCGACCCCGACCGCGGATGATGCGGAGTCGAAGGGCGAGATCTCATGACCGAGCGCCTGCAGAAGTTCCTCGCCTCCGCCGGGGTCGCCTCGCGGCGCAAGGCGGAGGAGATCATCTCGGCCGGGCGGGTCACGGTGAACTCGCAGCGCGTGACCGAGCTCGGCACCAAGGTCGACCCGGCGAAGGACCTGGTCGCCGTCGACGGCAAGCTCGTCTCCGCGCCCGAGGAGCACCAGTACCTGCTCCTCTACAAGCCCTCCGGCTGCGTGACGACGCTCTCCGATCCGGAGGGGCGCCCGACCGCCGCCTCCTACCTCGCGGGCGTGAAGGCGCGCGTCTTCCCGGTGGGCCGGCTCGACTACGACGCCGAGGGGGCGGTGCTCTTCACCACCGACGGCGAGCTGGCGAACCGGCTGGCGCACCCGCGCTACGGCCACCAGCGCGTCTACCTGGCCAAGGTGAAGGGCGAGCCCGCGCCGGAGCAGCTCGAGCGCATGAAGGCGGGGCTCAGGCTGGAGGACGGCCCGGCCAAGGCGCTCGAGGTCGGCGTCCACGAGCAGGCCGAGAAGAACACCTGGATCCGCATCGTGGTGGGGGAGGGGCGCTACCACCTCGTGAAGCGGCTGTGCGAGGCGGTCGGACTTCAAGTGTTGCGCCTCTTCCGCCCGGAGTTCGGCGGCGTCTCGGTGCAGGGGCTCCGGCCCGGCCGCTTCCGCCCGCTCGAGGCGGAGGAGCTGTCGGCCATGCGGCGGTCGGTCGGCCTCGACGGCGGCGTCGCCGGAGAGCCGTCCCAGGTGCAGCGCCGGCCGCTCCCGCGGGCCGCGCGCCGCCACGGCCACGGACCGCCGCCGGCGCCCGGGGCCGCGGCGCCGGCGCCGAAGGGTCAGGCGCCGAAGGGTCAGGCGAAGGGCCAGGCGCCGAAGGGCGCCGCCCGCCCGCCGCCCCGCCGCCGTCCGCGCTAGCGGCTCAGCGGCCCTCGGTCCCGGTCGCCGGAGGCGGCGCGGGGGGAGGAGAGGGCGGGGGCGGGGCGGTGGTGCCGTAGACAGGCGGCGGGGCCGCCGTGGGCGGCCGCCCGAAGCGCGTGCGGAGCACGATCCCGAAGACGAGCAGCCAGGCCGCGAGCCACGCCAGGGCGCCCAGGACCGGGAGCTGCCCGATCGCCACCAGCACCGCCGTGCCGATGGCGAGCTGCAGGATGGGCGCGCCGCGCTCGAAGTGGAACGGCACCAGCCGGCCGAGGTGGAGCGCGAGCGCGGTGTAGCCCATCACCGCCGCCACCAGCACGCCCAGCACCAGCACCGCCACGAGCGGGATCCCGACGATGGTGGCGACGAGGAGGAGCGCGACCACCGGCAGCGCCAGCGTGCCGAGGATGCCGGTCAGCACCGCCTTCAGCGGCGCCTGCGACACCGAGCCGGTCAGCGCCTCGACCCGCCGCGGGAACACCACCAGCAGGAGGAGCCCGAGCCCGAAGAAGACGGCGAACTGGACCAGCGCGTGCGCGAGGCCGAGCAGCGGGGTCCGCGGTCCGAACCCCGGCGTGCGGGCGCCCAGGAGCGCCAGCGCGCCGCCCAGCCCCGGCACGTCGAGGCTCACCTGCTCCCCCTCGACGGCGCCGGAGGGGTCGATCACGATCCGGCCGCCGACCGAGACCGCCTCGCCGGCGATGCGCGCGCCCGGGGACACGTGGATGTCGCCGCCGACCGCCACCACCTCGCCGTCCACGCTGGCGCCCGGGGCGAGCTCCACCGAGCCGAGCACCGCCACCACCTGCTCGGCGCTCGCGCCCTCGTCGAGGCGCACGTTGCCGGTGAGCACCACCACCTGCCCCGCGCGCTCGCCGGCGCCGACCACCTTGTCTCCGCGCGTCACCTGCGCGTTGCCGCCCTTGCCCGCGGCCCGGCGGGCCTCGCGCTGGGCGCGCTTGGCCTCGCGCCGGGCGTCCCGCTCGGCGCGCTGGGCGTCGCGCAGGGAGCGCTGCGCGTCGGCCCCCGGGTCGGCCTCGTCCGTGTCGTAGTGGAACGTGAAGCCGCGCTTCCCGCCCTGGATGACGAGGCTCGGCCCGCTCTGGCGCGCGACGGTGAGGATGCCCCCCTCGCGGCGGGCGGTGAGGCCGGCCTGGGCGAGCAGCGCCCGCAGCGCGTCCTCGACGGGCGCCTCGCGGAAGTGGCCGTTCACCGCGCCGCGGAGCCCGGGCGGCAGCACCAGCGAGAGCCCGCCGGCGTCCGCGACCTTGGTGAGCGCCTCGCCCACCGGCGCCTCGGCGAAGTCGCCGGTGAAGCGCTTCCCGGTGGGCTTCTCGAACCCGGAGAGGACCGGCACGTCGGCCGGCCCGGCGCGGCCGGGCGCGACCGTGACGACCTCGCCGCGGCGGGTGGCGGCGAGCGGCGTCCCCTCCAGCACGGCGTCGAGCGCCTCCTCCACCGGGACCCGGCGCAGGGTGAGCCGCAGCTCGCGCTCGCCCAGGCTGCCGGTGTGGGCGACGAGGCTCCAGCCGGCTGCCTCCGCGATCTTCGCCAGCGCGTCGTCGAGCGTGACGCTCTCGTCCTCGAGCGTGACGGTCTTCCCGCTCGGGTGCGCGGGCCACGCGCCGAGCCGCCTGGCGCCGGCCTGCGCGGGCGCCTCGCGCGGCGCGGGCGGTGGCGCCGGCGGCCGGGGCGGGGGCGGGGCGGCGAGGAGGAGGGCGAGCAGCGTCGGGAGGAGCATGGGATTCTCGGGCGCCGCTCAGGCGGGCGCCGCGGCGGTGCGCGGCACGAGGCGCGACAGGGCGAGGAGGAGCGGCAGGGCCAGCGCGGCGCAGCCGAGCGCGATCTGCAGCCGGAGCGCCCGCAGGAGCGGCGCCGCCACGTCGGCGGTCACCGCGGCAGCGCGGGCGGCGCGGGCGAACGCTTCGGTGGCGCCCGACAGGACCGGCGCCCAGCCGGCGCTCCCCGCCAGCGCGAACAGGGCCAGCGCGAGGCAGGTGGCGACGCCGAGGATGCCGAGCGCCAGCCGCCGGTCGAAGGCGCGCTCGCGCTGCGTGAGGTCGATGCGGGCCATCACGCCGGCGGTGAAGCCGGCCGGCGGCGCCGGCGCGTCGAGCCCGTCGAGCGCCGCCGCGAGCGCGCGGTACGACTCGACCACGAGGCCGCAGTCCTGGCAGGCCGCGAGGTGCTCGGCGCAGCGCGCACGCTCGGCGTCCGGGAGCGCGCGGTCCACGTAGGCCTGCGCCAGCTCGTCGGTGAGGTGGCTCGTCATGGCTCCCGCTCCTCCTCCGCCATCCGCTCCCGCAGCCTGGCGCGGGCCCGGTGCAGCCAGGTCATGACGGTGCCGATGGGCACCTCCAGCGTGGCCGCGATCTCCTTGTAGCTCATGTGCTCGACGTGGAAGAGGTGGATCACCTCGCGGTAGTTGTGGGGCAGCGCCGCCACCGCCGCCCCCACCGCGCTCGCCTGCTGCGCCTCCACCAGCTGCTCGTCGGCGGGCCGGACGGCGGCGTCGGGGAGCTCGGACCCGTCCTCGCGCCCACCGCCGACGGGCGCGTCGAGCTCCAGCCGGCGCGCCGGCGGGAGCCGGCGGCGGACGAGGTCGATGCAGTGATTCCGGGCGATGCGGAGGAGCCAGGGGCCGAAGGGGTTCGCGGCGTCGTAGGTGGCGAGGGCCGCGTAGGCGCGCACGAAGGTCTCCTGCGCGGCGTCGCGCGCCTCCTCCCGGTCCTGCACCAGGCGGCAGCACAGCCCGAACACCGCGCGCTGGTAGAGGTCGACGAGGCGCGCGAAGGCCGCGCGGTCGCCGCGCACGGCCTGCCGGACCAAGGTCAGCTCGACCGGCTCCTCCCTCACCGTCCGCCACCCCTCCGCGGGGATGGCCCCGTCGCACGTGCCGAGCGCCATCACGCCGATCATGCAAGGTCGTACGGCCGCTTTCCCCCCGTATTTCGCCGCGGGGATCACCCCGTCCAGCCGAGCGCGCGCTCGCCGAGCAGAATCCCGAGAGAAATCGCGAGGGTGACCGCGGTGACGGCCGAGCCGTAGCGCAGGAACCGCCAGAACCCGATCCGGCCGCGGTCGCCCGCCAGCTCGAGCACGATGAGGTTCGCGACCGAGCCGACCACCGTCAGGTTTCCGGCCAGGGTGGAGGCGAGCGCCGTCGCGAGCCACAGGAGCGCGGGCTCGGCCATGCGAGGGATCCAGTGCCCGGCGAGGAGCACGAAGGGCACGTTGGAGACCACCTGCGAGGCGGCCACCGAGAAGAGCGAGAAGACGACCGTCTGCCGCGCCGCGCCGGCGCCGAGGAGGGGCGCGATGCCCTCGTGCATCCGGTCGGCGGCGCCGGAGCGCCCGACGCCGGCGACCACCACGAACAGGCCGGCGAAGAAGACGAGCAGGGGCCAGTCGACGCGCATGAGCGCCTCACGCGGCGCCCGGCCCCCCACCGCGGTGCAGAGCGCGGCGCCCGCCAGCGCCGTCCACGCGAGCGGCAGCCCGGCGAGGAACCCCGCCAGCACGAGCGCGGTGGCGCCGAGCGCCTTCGCGAGCAAGGGTCCGTCGAGCGCGGGCCGCGCGAGGCGCCCGGCGGCGGCCAGCGGGCGGCGCGGGAGCTCGGCGCGGAACATCCGCTCGAGGAGCAGGGCGACGGCGACGAGCGAGGCCGCGGCCGGCAGCGCCAGCGCCGCCGCGAAGCGCGCGTAGGAGATCCCGGAGAGCGTCCCGACGATCATGTTCTGCGGGTTGCCGGTCAGGGTGGCGACGGACCCGGCATTGGAGCCGAAGGCGACCGCCAGCAGGAACGGGATGGGTGGCAGCTCCGCGTCGTCGACGATGCGCAGGACGAGCGGCGTCATCATCAGGCACACCGTGTCGTTGACGAGGAAGGCGGAGAGGCCGCCCGCGGCCAGGACGAGGCCCCACAGCAGCGCCCGCGGCGTCCGGACCGAGGTGACGACCTTCCAGCTCGCCCATCGGAAGAAGCCCGCCTCGGTCAGGTAGGCGGCGAGCATCATCATCCCGAGGAGCAGGCCGAGCGTGTCGCCGTTCACGGCCGCGCCCGCCTGCGCCGGGGTGAGCACGCCGGCCGCCACCATGAGCACCGCGCCGAGGAGCGCCGCGGACGGCCGGTCGAGCGATAGGTACGGGACGCGCCCGGCGGCGATGGCCAGGTAGGTCGCGCCGAACACGACGAGGGCGGCGGTCATTTGGACAGGCCCCGATGGGCTACACACGGAGGTTGAGCCGGCGGGCGCGATATAGCACGCTCCGCCCGATGCCCGAGCCCCACATCGTGCTCGACGGGAGCGCCGGGGAGGGCGGCGGACAGATCCTCCGCACCGCCCTCGCGCTCTCCGCCATCACCGGCAGGCCGTTCTCGATCGAGCGGGTGCGGGCGAACCGGCTCAAGCCCGGCCTGCGCCCGCAGCACCGGGCGGCCGCGCTGGCGACGGCGCAGCTGTGCGGCGCCGAGGTGGAGGGGGCGGAGGTCGGCTCGGCGCGCATCGCCTTCCGGCCCACCGCCCGCGCCGCCCCCGGCGAGCACGTGCTCGACCTCGGGACCGCCGGCTCGGCGCCGCTCCTCTTCCAGACCGTCTGCTGGCCGCTCGCGCTCGCCGGCGGCAGGTCGCACCTCACGCTGCGCGGCGGCACCCACCAGCAGCACAGCCCCACCTTCCACGACCTGGCGCTGGTGTGGGCGCCGGCGGTGGCGCGGCTCGGCTTCCGCTTCGACCTGTCGCTGCAGGCGGCCGGCTTTTATCCGGAGGGGGAGGGCGAGATGGCGGCGGTGGTCGAGCCCGCCCACCCCATGCCGCCGCTCGACCTCCGCCACCGCGGCACCCTCGACGAGGTCGAGGTGGTGGCGATGGTGGCGGGGCAGCCCTTCGCGACCGCCGAGCGCCTCGCCGAGCGCGCCTTGCGGCGGCTGCGCGACATCGGCGTGGCGGCGGACGCGACGCGGGTCCCGGTGCCGGCGCGCCGCTCGGCGGGGAGCCACCTCCTGCTCGTGGCGCACTTCGAGCGCGCGCGGGCCGGCTTCGGCGCGCTCGGCGACCGCGGCGACACCCCCGACCGCGCCGCCGACGAGGTGGTGGCGGCCTGCGCGCGCTTCCTCGAGGCGGGCGCGGCGGTGGACCCGCACCTCGGCGACCAGCTCGTGCTGCCGGCGGCGCTGGTCGCGGCCGGGCTCGTCCCGCCGCCGCCCGGGATCGTCCCCGCCACCCGCTACACGGTCTCCGAGGTCACCCAGCACCTGCTCACCACCGTGGAGGTCGTGAGGCGGTTCCTCGAGGTGGAGGCCGCGGTGTTCGGCCGGGAGGGCGAGGAGGGCGAGGTCCGCATCGAGCCGCCCGGCGGCGGCGTCGAGGTGCTGCCGCTCTCGCCCGCGAGCTGAGCCGCCGCCGCGCCGGGAGGTGGAAAGGGGAGGGGGCTCCCGCTATAAGCGTCCCCACATGGCCCTCGACCCGAAGACCGCCCTGGAAGCGCTGAAGAAGGTGCAAGACCCCGAGCTCCGCCGCGACCTGGTGACCCTGGGGATGGTGAAGGACCTGAAGATCGAGGGGACGGCGGTGTCGCTCCAGGTGGAGCTCACCACCCCGGCCTGCCCGCTGAAGGACACCATCGCGAAGGACGTCGAGGCGGCGCTGCGCCAGGTCGGCGCGACGCGCGTCGAGCTCTCCTGGGGCGCGCGGGTGCGCTCGGCGCCCGGCGTCGCCGAGGCGGCGCTCACCCCCGGAGTGAAGAACATCGTGCTCGTGGGCGCCGGCAAGGGCGGCGTCGGGAAGAGCACGGTGGCGCTCAACCTGGCGGTCTCGCTGGCGCGCATGGGGGCCCAGGTCGGCATCCTCGACGCGGACATCTACGGGCCCTCGCTGCCCGTCATGACCGGCACCACCTCGCGCCCCAACTCGAAGGACGGCAAGCGGCTCGAGCCCATCGTCGCGCACGGCCTCAAGACCATGTCGATCGGCTACCTCATCGACCCGGACCAGGCGCTGGTGTGGCGCGGGCCGATGGTGACCGGCGCCCTCCTGCAGCTGCTCCGGGACGTGAACTGGGGCGAGCTCGACTACCTCGTGCTCGACCTGCCGCCCGGCACGGGCGACGTGCCGCTCACGCTCGCGCAGAACGTCCGCGCGGCGGGCGTGGTGCTGGTCTCCACCCCGCAGGACGTGGCGCTCGCCGACGTCATCCGCGCCAAGCTCATGTTCGACAAGGTGAGCATCCCGGTCCTCGGCATCGTCGAGAACATGTCCACCTTCGTCTGCCCGCACTGCCGGCAGGAGACCGCCATCTTCGACCACGGCGGGGTCCGCGCCGCGGCGGACAAGCTGGGCATGCGCTTCCTGGGCGAGATCCCGCTCGACCTGGCGGTGCGCGAGGGCGGCGACCAGGGCGTGCCCATCGCCGCCGGCCAGCCCGACGGGCCGCAGGCGAAGGCGTTCTTCGCGGCGGCGCAGCAGGTGGCGGGCGCCATCTCGGTGCAGAACCTGAAGGCGCCCAAGCTCCCCGTGCTGGGCGCGCAGCCGCGCGCCTGAGAGAGGTCTCGCGACCATGGCGCCCGGCCCCGAAGACGACGAGGACCTGCCCGAGGCGCCCGACGCCGCCGCGGCCGGAGAGGCGGGCGACGGCGGCTCGCGCCGCGCCTTCACCGACACGGTGCGCAAGGCGGTGCTGACCGGCCTCGGAGCCGTCTTCCTCACCGAGGAGGGCGCGCGCAAGGTCGCCCGGGACTGGAAGCTGCCGAAGGAGATCGTCGGCTACATCGCCGGCCAGGCGGGCAGCGCCAAGGACGAGATCGTCCGGGTGGTGAGCGAGGAGGTCCGGAAGTTCTTCGAGTCCGAGGCGCTGCGGCGCGAGTTCCTGCGCCTCGTCACCTCGATGTCGATCGAGGTGCACGCCGAGATCCGCCTCAAGCCGGATCGCCACGGCAAGGTTGAGCCCCACGTGAAGGTCGCGAGCGTGAAGCCGCGCGTCGCGCCGCGACGCCGCGGCGAGGAGCACGGCGGGGAGCAGGGCGAGGAGTGAAGGCCGCCGCGCGGCTCGTCCTGCTCGGCGGCGCGGTGGCGCTGGGCCTGTTCCTCTTCCGGGCCAACCCCCGGGAGGTGACGCTGGTCTACGGCGTGGCCGGGAGCGGCGCGACGGGGCTCGAGGTGGAGCTCGTGCGCGGGGAGGCCGAGGTGGTCCGCCGGGCCGAGCTGCGGGTGGGCCCGGACGGCCAGGCCAGCCACCGCGTGCGCCTGCCGGACGGCGCGTACCGGGCCCGGCTCCGCCTGCTCGGTCCGGGGGCGCCGCGGGAGCTCGAGCGCAGCTTCACCGTCAGCGAGAGCGGAACCGTCGTCATCCCCGCCTCCTGAGCCGGCGGGGGAGGGGCCGCGCCCCCTCCGCGGGGCGCGTTGACAAGGCTGCGGGGCTCTCCTACACCTGGCGGGACGGGAGGCGCACGCATGGTGATCGAGCGGATGGCCGTCGTGGGCGCGGGCCAGATGGGCTCCGGCATCGCCCAGGTCGCGGCGCAGGCCGGCATCGAGGTGGTGCTCGCGGACGCGACGCCCGAGCTGGCGCAGAAGGGCCTGGCGCGGATCGGCGGCTCCCTCCAGAAGCTGGTCGAGAAGGGCAAGCTCGGCGCGGGCGACCGGACGGCGCTGCTCGCCCGGCTGCGCGCGGCCGAGCGGCTCGAGGACTGCGGGCGGGCCCAGCTCCTCGTCGAGGCAATCGTCGAGAACGAGGGCGCGAAGAAGGAGCTCTTCCGCCGCGCGGACGCGCTGCTGCCGCCCGAGGCGATCCTCGCCTCGAACACCTCGAGCGTCTCCATCACGGCGCTGGCGGCGGCCACGCGGCGGCCCGAGCGGTTCGTCGGGATGCACTTCATGAACCCGCCGCCGGTGATGCAGCTCATCGAGATCGTCCGCGGGCTGCAGACGAGCGACGCCACCTACCAGGCGGTCATGGAGCTCGCGAAGCGCTTCGGGAAGACCACCATCACCTCGAAGGACCGCCCCGGGTTCGTGGTGAACCGCGTGCTCATCCCGCTCCTCAACGAGGCGTGCTTCGCGCTGGAGGAGGGGCTCGCCAGCCCCGAGGACATCGACACCGGCGTGCGGCTGGGCCTCAACCACCCGATGGGCCCGCTCACGCTGGCCGACTTCATCGGCCTCGACACCTGCCTCTTCATCGCCGAGGTGCTGCACCGCGAGCTCGGCGACGACAAGTACCGGCCGGCGCCGGTCCTGCGCCAGTACGTGGCGGCGGGCTGGCTGGGGAAGAAGTCCGGACGCGGCTTCTACCGTTACGACTAGCGCCGCCGCGGGCGGCGGAAAGGCAACGCCATGGCGCTGCAGAACCTCCTGTGGCAGGTCGAGGACGGGGTCGGGCTCGCCACCTTCAACCGGCCCAAGGTGCTGAACGCGCTCGACGCGCAGACCATCGAGGAGCTGGGGCAGGTCGTGGCCGAGGTGGAGGCCGGGGCGGCGCGGGCGCTCGTGCTCACCGGCGCCGGCGAGAAGGCGTTCGTGGCCGGGGCCGACATCGCCGCCATGGCGCAGATGACGCCCGCCGCCGCGCGGCGCTTCGCGGAGCGCGCGCACGGCGTGCTGGCGCGCCTCGAGGCGCTCCCGGTGCCGGTGCTGGCCGCCGTGAACGGCTTCGCGCTCGGCGGCGGCTGCGAGGTGGCGCTCGCCTGCGACCTCGTCTACGCCGGCGAGCGGGCGCGCTTCGGGCAGCCGGAGGTGAACCTGGGCATCATCCCGGGGTTCGGCGGCACGCAGCGGCTGGCCCGGCGGGTGGGCGCCATGCGCGCGCTCGAGATGATCATGACCGGCGACCACTACGACGCGGCGCGGGCGAAGGAGATGGGCCTCGTGCTGGACGTCCTGCCCGCCGACCGGCTCCTCCCGTTCGTGAAGGAGCAGGCGCGGAAGATCGCGAGCCGCGGCCCGCTGGCGGTGGCCCAGGCGAAGCGGGCGGTGGTGGCGGGTGCCGACGTGGCGCTGCCGGTCGCGAACGAGCTGGAGCGGCAGGCGTTCTCGGGGACGTTCGCCACGGAGGACGCGCGCGAGGGGATGCGCGCCTTCCTGGAGAAGCGGCCCGCCGCGTTCAAGGGGGCCTAGCGCCCGCAGCCGTGGCGCCCGTCGCGTTGACAGCCTGACGTCGACTCGTTAGGTCCGTGAGCGGAAAGGGCGGGACGGCTCGTGGATACGGCGGAGTTTTCGTCGGGCGATCTGGCGCGGGCGACGGGTAACACCGTCCGGACCATCCGCTTCTACGAGGAGCAAGGGCTGCTCCGGCCCGCCGAGGTGAGCGAGGGCGGTCACCGCCGGTACACGGCCCAGGACCTGGAGAAGCTGCGCCTCATCGCCGACCTGCGCGAGCTCGGACTGCCGCTGTCCGAGATCCGCGCGGTGCTGGACCTGCGCGCGGGCTGCGCGACCGCCGCCGAGTTCGCCGCGCGCTTCGAGCACGTGCTCGTCTCGCACATCGAGCAAGCGCAGCGGCGGCTCGACCGGCTCCGGCGCGTGAAGCGCGAGCTGACCGAGGCGCTCAACGCCATCCAGACCCGGCTCACGTGCCAGGACACCGAGCGGTGCCCGTGCGCGGTCGGAGACAGCCTCGGCTCGATGCGGATCGTGAAGGTGCTGGCGCGCAACGGGCTGTGCCGGCACGAGGCGGCGGAGCAGGAGACGACCCCGGGCGTGGACGACCCGGCGGCCGCCGCCGCGGGACCTGCCGGCCGCGCGAAGGACGCGCCGGAACGGTGAGAACCCGGGCGCCCCCGGTCCCGGGCCTAGTTGACATAATCTCCATTATCAGACTCACGGTGGGCAGGTGCAGGAGCCTTGCGCTGGGCGCGGCCGCGCCCGGCGGCGCCACGATTCGCGGTTCCGCGCCGGACCGCAGGCGGATAGCCTGGCCGGGATGACGAGCGACGGTCACCGCCCCCCGGCCGCGCAGGCCCCCGGCTCGCCGCGCGCGCTGTTCGTCGCCTTCACGATCCTCGCCCTGCAGGGCTTCGGCGGCGTGATCGTGGTGGCGCAGCGCGTGCTCTGCGAGGACAAGCGCTGGCTGAGCCGCGCGGAGTTCGTCGAGCTCTTGTCGATCGGCCAGGTGCTCCCGGGCCCGAACGTCTGCAACGTCGCGCTCATGCTGGGCGATCGGTTCTTCGGCTGGCGCGGCGCGCTGGCGGCGCTCGGCGGCCTCCTCGCGGTGCCCTTCGCGATCGTGCTCTCGCTGGTGGCCGTGTACGCGCGCTGGGCGTCGGTCCCCGAGGTCGCGGGCGCGCTCCGCGGGATGGGCGCGGTGTCGGCGGGCCTCATCGCCGGGACCGCGCTGAAGCTCGGGGCGTCGCTCCGCGGCAATCCGCTCGGGCTCCCGGCGTGCGTCGCCTTCGGCGCCGGGTCGTTCGCGCTGGTGGGGCTCCTGCGCTTGCCGCTCGGCTGGACCCTGCTCGCGGTCGCGCCAGCGGCGTTCGGGCTGGCCTGGCGACGCGTCGGCGGCGGCCGATGAGCACCCTGGGCTGGGCGGTCTTGCTGGGCCAGGTCCTCCTGCTCTCGCTGCTGCAGGTGGGCGGCGCGCTCGCCATCGCGCCCGATCTGCACCGGCTGGTCGTCGGCCGGCTGGCGCTCCTCGACGACGCGCAGTTCGCCTCGTCCATCGCCATCGCCCAGGCCGCGCCGGGTCCGAACACGCTGTACGTCGCGCTGCTGGGGTTCCAGGCCGCGGGGCTCGCCGGCGCGGTCTGCGCGCAACTGGCGGTGCTGGCGCCCTCGTCGATGCTCGCCGTCGCGGTCGGGCGCTGGGGGCACGCCCGCCAGCATCACCGCGCGGTGCTCGCGTTCAAGGCGGGCATGGCCCCCGTCACCATCGCGCTCCTGGCGGCCACGAGCTGGATCATCGCGTCGGAGCTGCCGGGCTGGCGCCCCATCGCCCTCGCGGCCGCGGCGGCGCTCGCCGTCTGGCGCACCCGCCTCCACATCCTGTGGCTCATGGCCCTCGGCGCGCTGGCCGGCGCCCTCGGCTGGGTCTGAGGAGTTCGTCCCTGACCGGTACGTGCGTCGCCCTGCCCGCGCCGCCGTGAGCACGGGGGCCTCGCGCTCTCGGCGCCGTAGCGGTACCTTCGGTCATGATCCGGCCACCGGGGTGCAGGGCCCTCCTCGTCTCTCCCCGCTTCGCCGGGACCTCCTTCTGGAACTACCGGCGCACCTGCGAGCTCCTCGGCGCGCGGTACTCGGCCGCGCCGCTCGGGATCATCACCGTGGCCGCGCTGCTGCCGGCCGAGTGGGAGCTCCGCCTCGTCGACCGCAACGTCGAGGAGCTCCGCGACGAGGACCTGCGCTGGGCGGACGTGGTCCTGACGGGCGGCATGCTGCCCCAGCGGAAGGACGTGCTCGCGCTCGTCGAGCGCGCGCACGCGCACGGGAAGCCGGTGGTGGTGGGCGGCCCCGACCCGACCTGCGTCCCCGACGCCTACGGCGCGGCGGACTTCCGCGTGCTCGGCGAGGCCGAGGAGATCCTGGCCGACTTCGTCGCCGCCTGGCGCGCGGGCGCGACCTCGGGGACGTTCACCGCCACGCGCTTCCCCGACCTCGCGCGCTCGCCGGTCCCGCGCTTCGACCTGCTCAAGCTCGAGCACTACCTGCACGTCGGCGTCCAGTTCTCGCGCGGCTGCCCCTTCGGCTGCGAGTTCTGCAACGTCATCGAGCTGAACGGGCGCGCGCCGCGCACCAAGGGCACCGCCCAGCTCCTCCGCGAGCTCGACGCGCTGCGCGCGCTCGGCTACCGCGGCCACGTCGACTTCGTGGACGACAACCTCATCGGGCAGCGCAAGGCGGTGAAGCCGTTCCTGAAGGAGCTCGCCGCCTGGACCCGCGCGCGGCGGCGCCCCTTCGAGTTCACCACCGAGGCGAGCCTCGACCTCGGCAGCGACCCGGAGCTGCTCGCGCTCCTGCGCGACGCCAACTTCTTCGCGGTCTTCGTCGGGATCGAGACCCCCGACCCGGCGGCGCTGCTCGCCTCGAACAAGCGCCAGAACCTCCGCCGCGACATCGCCGCCAGCGTGCGCGCCATCCACGGCGCCGGGCTGTTCGTGAACGCCGGGTTCATCGTCGGCTTCGACGCGGAGGGCGCGGGCGTGGCGGACGCCATGGTCGGCTGCATCGAGGCGGCCGGCATCCCCGTCTGCATGGTGGGCCTGCTCTTCGCGCTCCGCGGCACCCAGCTCGCCCGGCGGCTGGCGGCGGAGGGCCGGCTCGGCGCGGAGGTGGTCTACGAGGCCGAGGACGCCGATCAGTGCACCTCGGGCCTCAACTTCACCACGCTGCGCCCGCGCCGCGAGGTGCTGCGGGACTACCGCGAGGTCCTCGCGCGCGTCTACGCGCCGGCGGCGTTCTTCGCCCGCGCGCGGCGCGTCGGACGCGAGCTCGACCGGTCGGCCCAGTCGGTGCGCCCCTCCGTGCGCAACGTGCTGCGGGACCTGCGCGGCTTCTTCGGGATGCTCTGGCTGCAGGGGGTGCGCGACCGGGCGGTCCGCGGCGAGTGGTGGCGGACGGTCGCCGACGCCCTCACCCACAACCCGGCCGCGCTCAAGATCGTCCTCTCCTTCGCCGCCCTCTACCTGCACCTCGGCCCCTACTCGCGCGAGCTCATCCGGAAGCTCGACGAGGAGATCGCCGCGCTCCCGCCGCCCGCGCCGCCGGGCGCGCGGCAGGCCGGCGCGCCGGCGGGTCCCGCCGGCGAGGCCTGATCGGCGCTCGCGCGATGGCGCGGGCGGGCGGGCGCCCGGCGCGCGCCTTGCATCGCTCGGCGCGAGCCGCTATACCTGCGCGGCCGTCCCGCTCCGGGACGCGCAGGCCCGCGCCGGCAGCGGCGGCGCAGGCTACAGCTCCCCCCGGCCTCCGGCGCGAACGCGCCCCCGCTGGCGGGAGACGGCCCCCGCCCCCACAGCATCGCCCCCGCGCCGGCTCGCCGCGCGCCCGGCGCCGCAGGAGTCCCTCGAGTTGAATCCCACGTCGTTCGCAGCACTGAAGCTCTCCCCGCAGTCCCTCCAGGCCCTCGACCGCGCCGGCTTCGAGCACCCGACGCCCATCCAGGCGGGCGCCATCCCGCCGGCGCTGGAGGGCCGCGACGTCATCGGCACCGCCGCCACCGGCACCGGCAAGACCGCGGCCTTCCTCCTGCCCATCATCGAGCGGCTGGCGGGAAAGCCCGGGACCCGCGCCCTGGTGCTCGCGCCGACCCGCGAGCTGGCGCTCCAGATCGGCGAGGAGCTGGAGCGCTTCGGGCGCAACCGCCGCGTCGGCGGCACGGTCGTCATCGGCGGCGTGGGCCTCGGCGGGCAGAAGGCGGCGCTCCAGGAGGGCCGGAGCGTCGTCATCGCCACCCCGGGCCGGCTGGTGGACCACCTGCAGCAGGGCCACGCGCGGCTCGACGGCATCGAGGTGCTGGTCCTCGACGAGGCCGACCGCATGCTCGACATGGGGTTCAAGCCGCAGCTCGATCGCATCCTGGCGAGGCTCCCGAAGAAGCGGCAGACGCTGCTCTTCTCGGCGACCATGGCCGGCGAGGTGGCCGACTTCGCGCGGGCGCACCTCCGCGAGCCCGTGCGGGTCGAGGTGGCCCGCAGCGGCACCACCGCGGCGCGCGCCGAGCAGCAGGTGTTCCTCGCCCCGCAGACGGAGAAGCTGGCGCTGCTCCTGGCGCTGCTGGAGCGCGACGACGTCTCCACGCTCGTCTTCACCCGCACCAAGCGGCGCGCCGACCGCGTCGCGAAGGGGCTCGACCGCGCCGGCCACAAGGTGGCGCGCATCCACGCCGATCGCTCGCAGGCGCAGCGCCGCTCGGCGCTCGACGGCTTCAAGGACGGCACCTACCGCGTCCTCGTCGCGACCGACATCGCCGCCCGTGGCATCGACGTCGCGGAGATCGGGCACGTCGTGAACTTCGACCTGCCGCACGTGCCGGAGGACTACGTCCACCGCATCGGCCGGACCGCGCGGAACCAGGCGAGCGGCCGCGCCTCGAGCTTCACCTCCCCCGAGGAGCAGGACCTGCTGCGCGCCATCGAGCGGCTCACCCGCGCGCCCATCCCGCGCGCGGAGGTGCCGCGCGAGGAGGCCACCTTCCAGGCCGAGCTCGCCCGGACCGCGCGGGAGGGTCCCCTCCCCTCCGGCGCGCCGCGCGCCGGGCGCCAGGCCCAGGCGGCGCGGCGGAGCAGCGGCGGCCGCGGGCAGGGCGCCCGCCCCGGCGCCAGCGCCCACCACTCGGCGGCGGCCGGCAGCGGCGAGGGCGCGAAGCCGCGGCGCATCGGCTCCTGGAGCCCCCGGCGCCGGTAGCCGCGCCCCGCCTCAGGCGCAGGCGAGCGCCGGCCAGCTCGGGACCGCCGTGCCCTCCGCGGCGTCGGCGATCCGCTCGGCGCCCTGCGCCAGGTCGAGCGCGGCGTCCGCGCCCAGCCAGCGCAGCTGGGCGCAGCGCGCCGGGTCGAGGCCGCGCCCGACCACCACCACCCGCAGGTCGCGCTCCCCGCCCGCCGAGCGGATGAGGCGCAGGAGCGACCACCCGTCGCGGCGCGGCAGGTCGGCGTCGAGCACCAGCACGTCGAGGTCGAGGAGCTCGTCGAGGAGCACGGTCAGGCCGCGCTCGCCGTCGGCGGCCGTCAGGACCTCGAAGCCGTGGCAGGCGAGGCCGCGGCGCAGCAGCTGGCGGGTACGGCGGTCGCCGTGGAGGAGGAGCGCTCTCGGGGTCGTGGCGGTCATGCCCGGCAGACGCGCCGGGCCGGCCCGTATTCAGCTCGAGGGGTAGGTGGATTCCCTACCGCGCCCGGCGCTCGAGGCGGCGCTGGGCCGGGCGCGATCGGGAATCGCGCCCGGCCCAGCCCGACGGCTATTTGGCCCGGGCCTTCGCCTCGGCGCGGAAGGCGTCGATGACCCGCTGCACCTGCTCGCTCGGAGCGCCGATCGTCACGAAGGCGAGCGGCCGCTCCACCTTCTTCGTCTGCACGATCGCGACCTGCTTCGGGTCCGCGAACTCGAGCCCGAGCGCGCCGACGCCGGCCTCGTCCTGGGCCACGCGGTCGTTGACCTCCTTCACGAACCCGACCGCCCTGGCCGCCGGGGCGTAGTCGGCGTTCCCCATCACCACCTGCTTCACCAGCCCGCGCGTCGCGCTGGCCGCGGCGTCGGTGTAGACGGCGATGGGCTGATCCTTGCCGCCGAGCTCCTTCCAGCTCGCGACCTTGCCGGTGTGGATGTCCTTCAGCTGCTCCCAGCTCAGGGTCTTCACCGGGTTGGACGGGTGCACCACGAACACCACCTCGGAGGTGGCGATGAGGTGCATGCGCAGGTCGGCGGGCGCCTGCTGCAGCCCGGCGGACCTGGCGGCCGCGAGGCTCGCCTCCAGCGAGGCGGACACCATGGCGAGGTCGCACTTGCCCTCGGCCAGCTCCTTCATCCCTTTCCCGGCGTTGTTCTTGTCGACCGCCAGGCTGATCCCGGTCGCCTTCTCGACGGCCGAGCGGTACGGGCTCACCACGCTGTCGAAGACGCTGGCGGCGCCGTGGATGCGGACCGGCGGCTGCTTCGCCGCCGCGGCCGGATCGCGGTGGCACGACTGGCAGTCGAAGGAGGCGGTCCGGCCGTCATGGCAGGCGAAGCACTTCGTGCCGTTGCCGTGATCATCCATCGAGATGAGCGCCTGCTTCCGGGCCGGGAACAGGTCGGCGTGGCAGCTCTTGCACGCGTACCCCCTCGACGCGTGCAGCCGCCCGTCGAAGATGACCTTCCCCTGGCCCGCCCCGCCGTACAGGAGCGCCTTGCCATCCGGCGTGGCGCCGGCGGGGCCCGCCAGCGCGGCCGCCAGCGCGGCCAGGCCCAGCATGAGCTTCTTCATGGGCGAGGGCTCCCTCACGCCAGGATGCTGCGGCTGACCTTCTTCACGCTCGCCGTGCCGGTCAGCACCATGGCGTCCACGAGCTCGGAGCGCATCTTCTCGAGCACCAGCTTCACGCCCTCGGCGCCGCCGCCGACCGAGCCGCGCAGCACCGGCCGGCCCACCAGCACCGCGTTCGCGCCCAGCGCGAGCAGCTTCAGCACGTCGGAGCCGTAGCGGACGCCGCCGTCGGCGAAGACGAGCGTGCGCCCCTTCACCGCCTTGGCGATGGCCGGCAGCACCTTGGCCGTGCCGGGGGTGTGGTCGAGCACGCGCCCGCCGTGGTTCGACACCACGATGCCGGCCGCGCCGACGTCGACGGCGAGCTGCGCCTCCTCCGGGGTCATGACGCCCTTGATGACGAACGGGAGCTTCGTCGCCTTGACGAGCTCGCGCAGCTGCGCCGGGGTCTTCGGCTCGACGATCTGCGGCGGCTTGCAGCGAGCGGCCCGGCCGGCCGAGTCGATGTCGATGAAGATCGCCTTCGCCCCGGAGGCCTCCACCATGTGCATGCGCTCGATGATGTCCACCTGCGCGCGCGGCTTCACCTGGGCGAGGCCCTTGCCGCCGAACTTCTTGATGACCGCGAGCCGGGTGGCGTAGGTCGTGACCGGGTCCTCGATGCCGTCGGCCGCGAACCCGAGGGTGCCGGCGGCGATGCAGCCGCCGATGACGCCCTCCATGTACTCCTCCTCGGTGACCTTGCCCTTGAGGCCCATGTTGTAGGTCACGCCGCCCGTGATGGCGGAGAGGATGGGCATCGACAGCTTCTCGCCGAAGAGCGTGATCGAGGTGTCGGGCTTCTTGACGTCGTGGAAGGTCTTCATGGCGAGGCCGTACGACGCCAGCGCCTCGAGGTTGTTCCGGAAGGCCTTGCCGGTCCCGATGCCCCCCATGCCCGGGACCTCGCCCGAGCAGGCCTGGCCGTCGCACTCCGGGCAGACGCGGCACTTCGGGTAGAGCTTCTCGCGGGCGGCCTTCATGACCTCCGGCAGCGTCTTGCCGCCGGGCGCCGCGGCGGCGGGCGCGCCCGCGGCGGCGGCGGGGGCCGCGGCCGGCCCGGCGGCCTCGGCGGCCTCGACCTTGACCGCGAGGCCAGCCACCGCCATCGCTCCGGCGCTCACCGCGGCGGTCTTGAAGAAATCGCGCCGGGTGACGGCCGGCTTCTGGATTTCACGGCGGTCGTTCTGGTTCACGTGGAAAGCTCCTGTGTAAAGGACGTTGATCCCGGTCGGGCCTGACCCGGCGGTAGCCATGTTAGGGGGTCATACACTTTGGGTACAACAAAGCGCTCGCTGGCGCGTCGATCTGCCGCAGGCCGACCGCGGTGCGGGGCGAGCTGCGCCCCGGTGCCGGACGAGCTGGGCCCCGGTGCCGGACGAGCTGGAGGCGCGGCCGTGCTAGCTTGCATTCCGTGAACAAGAACGCCGCCTTCGCGGCGGGGGTCGCGCTCGCCCTCGCCTGTACCCGTCCGGCGACTCCTCCCCCGCTGCCCGACGCCTCGCCGCCCGCCGCCGAGGGCGCGGACGGCGGCGGCGCGGCGCCTCCACCTCCGGGGGAGTCGGCCGAGTTCGCGGCCGACGCCGGGAGCCCGGCCGACTCCGCACCCGCACCCGCACCCGCACCTGCGGCTCCGGCCGCCCCGGCCGCGCTGCCGGTCACGGCCGCGCTGGCGCACGTGGGGAGCCAGGTGACGCCGCTCGCGCGGGAGGGCGCAACGCTCCTCGACCCGGGCGCGACCTTCGAGCTCGAGGTGGCGGTGCACCTCGCGGACGGCCGGCTCTCGCTGCGCGACGAGGTGGACGCGATGGTGGCGTCGACCGGCACCACCGAGCTCGGCGAGGGCACGAGCCGGTATCGGCTCGCGCCGGACGAGCCGCTGCGGCCGGGCTCGCGCTACACGCTCCACCTCGACGGCGCGGTGACGCGCGAGCTGCACGGTGCGGACGGCCACGCCTTCGCGCCGCTGGCGCTCCAGCTCAAGACGAGCGGCGAGCGGCCCGCCCCTCCGCCGCGGAAGAAGCGCGGCTCGCGGCGCTAGCCGGGCGGCGCGGCCGCTCGTCAGCGCCGCGGCACGAGCTCGCGCCCGGCCGACCGCAGCGCCAGGCACTGCTCCTCGAACGCGCGCCGGCCTTCCAGGACGGCGGCGGCGCGCGAGCCGGCGCCGGCGAAGGAGGCGGGCGGCGGCCGCGCCATGACCGCGGCGCTGTCGCCGAGGAAGCTGTCGTTGAGCGCGCCCGCCTGCGCCTCGCCCCGGTCGACCTGGGCGGCGGCGGAGAGCGCCGCGTCGTCGAGCCAGGCCGGCAGCGCGCCGCGCCGGCAGGCGTCGACCTCGGCCCGGCGGCGCTCGGCCGGATCGCCCGGCGGCGAGGGCACGCGCAGCGGGCTGAGGCAGGCCCCGAGGAGGAGCGCCGCGCCGGCCCCGCGGAGCGTCCGGCGGCTCATGCCCGCTCCAGGAGCGGCAGGACGGGCACGTCCGCCTCGCAGAACGGGCGGGTCGCGAGGGTGCCCTCCTCGGCCCACTCGATCGCGGCTACCCCCAGCGGGCGCGGCTCGACGCCGGCCGGGAGCGCGCAGGCATAGAAGGCGAGCTCCACCTCGAGATCGGGGTAGCGGTGGTGGTGGCGCAGCACGAGCTCGCCGACCTCGAGCTCGCAGCCGAGCTCCTCCGCGATCTCCCGCCGGAGCGCGTCCGGCTCCGACTCGCCCGGCTCCACCTTGCCGCCCGGGAACTCCCACAGGCCCCCGCGCTCCGCGCCCTCGAGCCTGCGCGAGACGAGGAGCTCGCGGCCGCGGCGGATGACCGCCGCCACCACCCGCACGCGCCGCAGGCTCACGACAGGTCCAGCGCCAGGAGATCGCCGCCGTTGGAGAGCACGTACAGGCGCGAGCCCACCCACCCCGGCGAGGCCGAGACGCCCGTCCCCGGGTCGAACACGCGCAGCACGCGCCCCTGCCGCGTGTCGATCCAGAGCAGCCCGCCGCCGTTCGGCACCGCGGCGCGCCCGTTCAGCACCACCGGCTCGCCCGCCGGGGCGCCGTCGAGCGGCAGCGTCCAGCGGACCGCGCCGTCCGCCGGCGCGATGCCCAGCACCTGGGTGTTCGTGACCGCGACGAGCAGCCCCGCGCCGAGCGCCAGCCGGCTCGGGGCGGGCGTCTTCACCTCCCACGCCTGCTGGCCGGTCTTGGCGTCGAGGGCGTAGACCGCGCCCGAGTAGGCGGCGGCGAAGAGCCGGCCGCCCTGCACCCGCAGCGCGTCCACGTCGGTGAAGTCGCCCTTCGGCGCGACGAGGCGCTCCCACTGCACCGTCCCGGTGAGGAGGTCGAGCGCGGCGACGTGGCCGTCGGACCAGGCGCCGTACACGACCGGGCCCGCCACCACCGGCGCGGCGGCGCCGTGGATGGTGAAGCCCTCGCGCTGCTCCCGGCGGTGATGCCAGCGCCAGGCGCCGGTCTTCGCGTCCACCGCGACGAGCGTGTCCTGCAGGGTCATGGCGACGACGAGCCCGGCCGCGACCGCCGGCGTCGTCCCCACCTCCTCCTGCGCGTCGTACTTCCAGCGGAGCTGTCCCGAGCCGAGGTCGACCGCGTAGAGGAAGCCGTCGCTCGAGCCGGCGTAGACCGCGTCGCCCTCGATGCGCGGCGGCGCCTCGAACCGGCCGCCGGCCCGCAGCTCCCAGGCGAGCTCGCCCTCGGCCGAGTAGGCGCGCAGCCAGCCGTCGCGGGTCCCGACCACGAGCCGCCCGGTGGTGGCGTCGACCGCGGGGCCGCCGCTCTCGCGGGCCTTCCACTCGAGCGACACCGGCTCGACGAGCTGCTTCTGCCAGCGCACGGTCCACAGGCGGACCGGCGCAGGCGGCAGCTGGGTCGCGACGCTCGCCTGCGCCGCCAGGACCAGCGCGAGGAGGCTCATCAGCGGCCCAGCCGCGCCAGGCGCTCCTGCGCCTCGACCGCGAGCGGGGAGTCCTTGGGGAGGGCCTCGAGCGCCTTCTGCGCCTCGTCCTTCTTGCCGGCCTTCACGAGCACCCGGGCGCGCTCCAGCGTCGCGCGGTCCTTGAAGAAGTCGATCTGGGTCGCCTTCTCGTAGGTGGCGGCGGCCGCGGCGAGGTCCCCCTTGCCCTCCTGCGCGCGCGCCAGCCCGTCGAGCCCGCCGAAGCGCAGGGCGTCGTCGGCGGGCGCCTTGTCGAGGAAGGTCTGGTACGCGGCGATCGCCGGGTCCCACGCGCCGAGCGCGAGCTGGGCGTCGCCCTCGAGCAGCGCGGCGGTGGCGGCGGCGCGGCTCGCGCCGTGGCGCGCCCGCACCTGGCCGGCCGCCTCCAGCACCGCCCGCTGCTTCTCCTCGTTCGTCTTGTACGTGCGGGCGACGCCGGGCAGCGGGATGGAGGAGACCTCGCCGCTCGCCACGTCGATGGCGCGGTAGAGCAGGCTGCCGGCGGCGGTGCGCTGGCTGTCGAGGTAGGCGGAGAAGGCGATCACCAGAGCGAGCACGGCGAAGGCCGCGACGCCCGCGAGGAGGATCTGGCGGCGCCGCTGCGACGCCCAGCGCGTCGCCTCGGTGGCGGCCACCTGGAACTTGTCCGGGCCCTTCATCTCCTTGCGGGTGAGCTCGTGGTGGGCGGTCTTGGACATGGGGCCTCTCGGCAGGAAATGCTTGGAAATCCGGCGCAATGTAGGCGGCGCCGGCGCGCCCGGTCAAGCCTTCTTCGCCCCGGGCGGTGGCCGGCTGCGCCGCTGGCGCTCCTTGTAGACGAGCCGCAGCGGGACCTCGAGCCCGAACGCCTCGCGGAACCGGTTCTCGACGTAGCGCTGGTAGTGCTCGTTCACCGACTCGGGCCGGTTGCACTGGATGACGAACGTCGGCGGCGCGTAGGCGACCTGGGCGACGTAGTAGAGCTTCACCCGGCGCCCGCGCACCAGCGGCGCGGGGTGGCTGACCTGGATGCGCTCCAGGAGCTCGTTCATGGCGTGGGTGGGGAAACGGGCGCGGTACTGCTCCATGAGGCGCGCCGCGGTGTCGAGCACCTTCGCGACGCCCTTCCCGGTGCGGCCGGAGGTGAAGATCATCGGCGCCCAGGCGACGAAGGGCAGCCGCTTCGCGAGCTCGTCGCGGTACCAGGCCTGGGTCGCCCCGCCCTGCTCGCCCAGGTCCCACTTGTTCACCACCACCACCAGCGCCCGGCCCTTCTCCGCCACCATCCCCAGCAGGCGCGCGTCCTGCTCCACGCCCGCCTCGCCGGCGTCGAGCAGGCAGGCCACCACCTCCGACTCGTCGATGCAGCGCATGGCGCGCAGCACCGAGTAGGCCTCGACCTTCTGGGCCACCCCGCTCTTGCGCCGGATGCCGGCGGTGTCGGTGACGATGAACTGCTGGCCCTTGTGCTCGACCGCCGAGTCGATGGCGTCCCGGGTGGTGCCGGGCACGTCGGAGACGACGAACCGCTCCTGGCCGAGGAGCGCGTTCACGAAGGTGCTCTTGCCGACGTTGGGCCGGCCGACGATCGCCAGGCGGATGGGGCCCCTCGGCGCGTCCGCGCCCTCCTCGGGCAGCTCCTCGGCCGCCTCGGGCGGCGGCGGGGCGCGCGGGACGGCGAGGCGCTGGAGGACGGCCTCGGCCAGCTCCGAGACGCCGCGCGCGTGCTCGGCGGAGACCGGGAAGACCTCGCCCAGCCCGAGCCGGTGGAACTCGGCGATGGGGAGGTCGCCCTCGTGCCGGGCGGCGTCGACCTTGTTCACGGCGACGAACAGCGGCTTGCCGGAGCGGCGGAGCAGGTCCGCCACCGCCTGGTCGACGCTGGTCAGCCCCTCGCGCCCGTCCACGACCAGCACCACCGCCGCGGCCTCCTCGACCGCGAGCTGTGCCTGGCGCTGCACGAGCGCGTTGAGGGGCTCGCCGCCGCCCGCGTCCGGCTCGAAGCCGCCGGTGTCGACCACCGAGAACTCGCGCCCGTCCCACTCCGCGTCGGCGTAGTTGCGGTCGCGGGTGACGCCGGGGACGTCCTCCACGATGGCGAGCCGCCGGCCCGCGAGGCGGTTGAAGAGCGTCGACTTGCCGACGTTGGGGCGCCCGACGAGGGCGACGAGAGGACGGGGCACGGAGGGCTTGTAACACGGACGCTAAAGCCCGTGCTTCCGCAGCGCGTCCTCGCGCTCGCTCCAGCGCTCGTCCACCTTCACGTGCAGCTCGAGGAAGACCTTGCAGCCGAGCAGGCGCTCCAGCCCGGTGCGGGCGGCGGTGCCGATCTCCTTCAGCAGGGCGCCGCGCTTGCCGATGACGATGCCCTTCTGGCTCTCGCGCTCGACGTAGATGGTGGCGGCGACGCGGACCAGGCCGTGGCGCCCCTTCTCCCGCTCGGTCTCGTCGAACGCCTCCACCGCCACCGCGGCCGCGTACGGGATCTCCTGCCGCGTCTGCAGCATGACCTGCTCGCGCACGTACTCCGCCGCGAGCTGGCGCTCCGCCTGGTCGGTCAGCACGTCCGGCGGGAAGAGCGGCTGCTCGGCCTCGGGGACGAGGCGCGCCAGCGTGCGGAGGAGGTCGTCGACGTTCTCGTCGCGCAGCGCCGAGAAGGGCACCACCTCGGTCCAGGCGTGCAGCTCGCGATAGGCGGCGATGACCGGGAGGATCGCCTCCTTGGGGGCGCGGTCGATCTTGGAGATGCCGAGCACGGCCGGCTTCCCGCTGCGCTTCACCTCCTCGATGATCCAGCGGGTCGCCTCGCCCACCTCCACCCGGCCCTCCGGCCCGGTGCCCGCCTCGACCAGCAGGAGCGCGACGTCCACCTCGGAGAGGGTGCTGAGCCCCACCTCGACCATGCGGCGGTTGAGGGGCCCCTCGGCGCGGTGGAGCCCGGGCGTGTCGAAGAAGGCGAGCTGCGCGCCGGGGCCGTTCCACACCCCGAGGATGCGGGTGCGGGTGGTCTGCGGCCGCGGCGAGACGATCGCGATCTTCTCGCGCAGCACGCGGTTGAGCAGCGTCGACTTCCCGACGTTGGGGCGGCCGAGGATCGCGACGAAGCCGGCGCGGAAGGCCGCGGCGGTCGGGGTGGGAGGTCCCACTTAAGGCTGCGCGCCGCGCGTGATCGTGATCTTCTCGAGCTTCGTCTTGCCGTTGCCGCCGCGCGCGATCTTGGGGACGAGCTCGAAGCCCTTCACCACCTCGCCGAAGATGGTGTGGCCGCGGTTGAGGTGCGGGGTCGGGACCTCCGTGATGAAGAACTGCGAGCCGTTCGTGTTCGGCCCGGCGTTCGCCATGGCGAGCAGGCCCGGCTTGTCGAACTTGTTGTCGGGGCCGATCTCGTCCCCGAAGCGGAAGCCGGGGCCGCCGTAGCCGGTGCCGAGCGGGTCGCCGCCCTGGATCATGAAGTCCGGGATGACGCGGTGGAACACGGTGCCGTCGTAGAGCGGCCGCTTCACCTTCTGGTTCGAGGTGGGGTCGGTCCACTCCTTCGTGCCCTCGACCAGGCCGAGGAAGTTCTCCACGGTCTGGGGCGCCTTCTCGGGCAGGAGCTTCACCACCAGGTCACCGGCGGAGGTCTTGAACGTCGCGTAGATGGGATCGGCCATGGGCGGCTCCGGGGTCACTGGCAGGTGGGCTTCGTCTTCGAGATGACGACCTTCTCGAGCGTCGTCTTGCTGTTGCCGAGGCGGGCGATCTTGCCCACCAGGTCGCAGCCGCACACGCCCTCGCCGAAGCGGACGTAGCCGCACAGGCCGGAGGGGCTGCGGTCGCACTTGACGGGGTTGAGGTGCAGCGTCGGCACCTCGGTGATGAAGAACTGCGAGCCGTTGGAGTTCGGGCCGGAGTTCGCGTAGGCGAGCTGGCACGGCTGGTCGAAGAAGTGCTCGCTCGCCTCGAGCTCGTCGGGGATGGCGTAGCCGGGGCCGCCGACGCCGAGGCCGAGCGGGTCGCCGCCCTGGATCATGAACCCGGGGATGACGCGGTGGAACACGGTCCCGTCGTAGAGCGGCTTCTGCACCCGCTGGCCGGTGCGCGGGTCGGTCCAGGCCTTCTTGCCCTCGGCCAGGTCGACGAAGTTCTTCACCGCGTTGGGCTTCTGCTCCGGGAAGAGCCGGACGCCGATCTTGCCCTGGCTGGTGACGAAGGTGGCGTAGAGCTCCTTGGGCGCGGCGGCCTTGGGGGCCGCCTTCTTGGCGGGCGCGGGCTTGGGCGCCTCGGGCGGCGTCTGCGCGGGCGCGAGAGCGGGCGCGAGGCACAGGGCGAGCGCGAGCAGGGCGGGTCTCGTCATGCGCGGCATGCTAGCGACCGGGCGGCGCGGTCGCAACGAAATGCTCGTCAGCTGCGGGCCTTGCGCGGCGGCGCCGCCTTGCGCGCCGCTTTACGCACGGTCGCGGCCGGCTTGCGCCCCGCTGCGCGCGCGGGCGCCGCCTTCTTGGGCCGCGGCTTGCGGGGCGCGGTGGTCCGCTTCTCCGCGCGGCCGGGCGGGGCGAGCGGGGGCGCGGCCTCCGGAACTTTGGTCTCGGCCGCCGGCGGGGGGAGCGGGAGGGTGGCCGCGGCCGGGGATTCGTCGCGTTCGGCGGGCGCGGCGGCGAGCGGCGCGGGCTCGCCCGGCGCACGTGCTCCCTCGCTCGGCGTCGCGGGGGGAGAGCTCTCCAGGGGGGCGGGCTCCGCAGCTGGCATCGCCGCCGGCACCTCCGCGGCGCGCGCGCTGAGCGCCTCGAGGGCCAGCTTCGCGGCCGCCTGCTCCGCGTCCTTCTTGGAGCGGCCGGTGCCGCGGCCGACGACCTCGCCCTTGAGCTCGGCCTCCACGTCGAACACCTTCGAGTGATCGGGGCCGTGCTCGGCCACCACCCGGTAGCGGGGCGAGGCGCGGACGCGGCTCTGGGCGAGCTCCTGCAGCTGCGTCTTGTAGTCGCGGTCGAGCGTGCCGGCGGCGGCGCGGGCGAAGGCCTCGCCGAGGAAGCGGTCGAGCAGGGCCAGCACCGGCTCGAGCCCGCCCCCCAGGTAGAGGGCGGCGACCACCGCCTCCATGGCGTCGGCGAGGAGCGAGCTCTTCTCGCGGCCTCCGGTCAGCTCCTCGCCGCGGCCGAGGCGCAGCAGCGGCCCGAGGTCGAGCGCCCGCGCGATGCGCGCGAGCCCCGCCTCGTCCACCACCGCCGCGCGGATCTTGGAGAGCTCGCCCTCGCGCGCGGCGGGGAAGCGCTCCATGAGCCGGTGCGAGACGGCGAGATCGAGGACGGCGTCGCCCAGGAACTCCAGCCGCTCGTTGTCGGCCAGCCCGTCGCCGCGGTGCTCGTTCACGAACGACTTGTGGGTGATGGCGGCGAGGGCGACGTCCGGCCGCTGGAAGGTCTGACCCAGGCGCGCTTCGAGCGCCTCGACGGCGGGATCGCGGGCGGGGTGGCCGGGTGGGGTCGGCGAGGGAGGCTCCATGGCGTGCGGCATCTCTTTCACGCGCCCAGGCGCGCGGCAAGCTCGTCCGCGAGGCGGAACGGGTCCTCGACGTGGTCGGCGATGCGGGCGGCGAGGGCGTCGAGGTGACCCTCCTCGGCCGCCAGCCGCTCGAGCGCGCCGGCGAGAAGCCGGTCGCGGAGCAGGGCCAGGAACGCGGCGCGGGCCCGGGCCACCTCGCGCGCCCGGCGCTGGCCGGTGGCCTCGAGGTGCTGGCGGTGGCGCTCGATGGCGGCGAGGAGGTCCCCCACCCCCTCGTCCCGGACCGCCACCGTCTTCACGATCGGCGGCTCCCAGAAGGCGGGATCGTCTGGGCTCCAGGCGGGCGACCCGCGCAGCTCGTGCGCGGCGTCGTGCTCCAGGCCGGGGCGGGTCGCGGTCTGCCGGCGCAGCTCGAGCATCTGCTGCAGGTCGCGCACGGTGCGGTCGGCGCCCTCCCGGTCGGCCTTGTTGACCGCGAAGACGTCGGCGATCTCGAGCACGCCCGCCTTGATGGCCTGCACGTCGTCGCCGAGCCCCGGCACCGCCACCACCACCACCGTGTGCGCCAGCGCCGCGACCTCGATCTCGTCCTGGCCCACGCCGACCGTCTCGACCACCACCACGTCCTTGCCCATGGCGTCCATCACGGCCACCACGCCGGCGGTGGCGCGCGAGAGGCCGCCCAGGTTGCCGCGGGTGGCCATGGAGCGGATGAAGACGCCCGGGTCGAGCGCGTGGTCCTGCATTCGGATGCGGTCGCCCAGGATGGCGCCGCCGGTGTACGGGCTGGTCGGGTCGACCGCCACCACCCCCACCGTCTTGCCGGCGGCGCGGTGGTGAGCGACCAGCCGGTCGGTGAGCGAGGACTTGCCGGCCCCGGGGGCGCCGGTGAGGCCCACCACGAAGGCGCGGCCGGTGCGCGGGAAGAGCTCCTGCAGCGCGGCGCGCGCCGACGGCACGGCGTCGTCGAGGTCGCGCATGAGCCGCGCGGCGGCGCGGACGTCTCCCTGGAGGACGCGGTCGGCGATGGAGGTCATGGGGGCTGAGGCGCAGCCTACCCCAGGACCTCGCGCGCGATCACCCTCTGCTGCGCGGGTCCGTCCCGCGGCGGCGGCTGGCCGGGGCCGGCTGCGCCGCGCCAGGCGAGGGCTGGAGGCGTGCTCACGCGGCGGCGGCGCCGCCCGGCGGCGGCGGTGGGGCCCGGCCGGTGAGCTCCTCCACGGCGGCGAGGAGCGCCTCCAGGTCGAACGGCTTGCGCAGGACGCGCTCCGTCTCGACGCCCGGCCTGTCGCTCGCGGTTACCACGATCACCGGGATGTTCGCGACCGCCGGTCGGCGCTGCTTCTTCGCCTCCAGGAACTCCCACCCGCTCATGACGGGCATCATGAGGTCCAGCACCACGACGCCGGGCTGTGCCGCGTCGAGGGCGCGAAGCCCCTCGCGGCCGTCGCGCGCCTCCCGGACGTCGAACCCCTCCGTCGACAGCAGCTCCGCGATGCACTCGCGGATGGCCGCGTCGTCGTCCACGACGAGAACTCGTTGCATCCGGCCCGTGTAACAGCGCCTACACGGTATGCAACACACGGGCGAGCGAGGGTGCGCGGCTGGGGCGGGCGGGCTTCGGTGCCGGACGAGAACCTTTGCTTCGGGCTTCGGTGCCGGACGAGAACCTTTCAATGAAACAGGGGGATTGGGGAACGCCAGTGGCCCCGGAACTCGCGGAGAGCCGATGTCCGGGCGAACGGCTAGCGACCAGCCGTCAGAAAGCGGAGAGAGAGGCTCGTCCGGCCGAGGGCGCGCGCAGAAGGAGTGGCGCGCGAAGGCTAGGACGACGCTCGGACAAAGCCAGGCCAGCAGCAGCCAGCCCGACGCTGCACCGCACCGCTCAGGCGGACGTCGAGCTCGTCAGCCTGGCGGCGAGAGCCCGCAGGCGAGGAGCCGCCGGGCGAGCCACGAGGCCTCGCCGACGAACGGCGCCTCGACCAGGTCGGAGCGGCGAACCAGCAGCGGCTTCAGAAAGCGCTGCGCGAAGAGGTGCAGGTAGTTCTTGCGGCGCTGCGGCCCGGTCGCGCCGAGCGCCAGGTACTCCGGCGCGTCGGTGATGAGATCGTTCGGCTCGCCGTAGGCATAGTGCCGGTGGCTGGACCACTTCCAGGCAGCGGCCGAGCGGGTCAGCTTGGCCCGCACCGGGTTGAGGTCGCCGTAGCGCATGACCTCGAGCTGATGGCGGCCGTCCTGGATGAGCGGGGAACGTAGGCGCTCCATGACGACCTGCCCGCGGCCCTTGGTCCGCCGATTGTACCAGCGGGCGAACCCCCAGTTGACGAGCTTCCAGAAGTCGCTGAAGGCGCGCTGCCCGCGGGTGGCCGTGCACATGACGTGCGGGTGGGTACCCATGAGGCAGTAAGAGAGGATCTGGATTCCGAACTTCTCTTTGTACTTCCGGACGAGTGCGAGGAACTTCTCGCAGGCCTCGTCGCAATCGAGCACGAGACTGAAGCCGTGGCTCCGCCACGTGCAGTGGTTGGTGGAGTTCTCCTCGACCAGGAGGCGGCGTGGGATCCGGGACACTGCGAGCCAGCGAGAGCAAGCGGCGCGCCAGGTCGGGGCTGACGATGGGCTGACGATGTCCGGCACCCGCGCCCTACGATGTCCGGCACCCGCGCCCCCCGCGCCCCGCGCCGCGCCCATGTCCGGCACCCGCGCCCGGCACCCGCGCCACCCTCACCGCCGTCGGCCGAAGCTCGCGCCCCCCGAAGCGCTCACTCCCCCGTGAACACCGGCCGCCGCTTCTCGGCGAACGCCGCCAGCGCCTCCAGCCGGTCCTTCGTGCCGAGGCAGTCCTGGTACAGCTGGTGCTCCAGGTCGAGCGCGTCCGCGAGCGGCAGGTGCAGGCCGCCGTCGATGGCGCGCTTCGCCTGCCGCAGCGAGACCGGCGCGTTGCGCGCCACCTCGGCCGCCATCTCCAGCGCCGCCTCGCGCAGCCGCTCCGGCGGCGCGACCCGGGTGACGACGCCGTACGCGAGCGCCTCGGCCGCGCCCAGCCGGCGCGCGGTCAGGACGAGGTCCTTCGCCCGCGCCACGCCCACCGCGCGCGCGAGCCGCTGCGTGCCGCCGCCGCCGGGGATGATGCCGAGCCCCACCTCTGGCAGACCCAGCTCGGCCGAGCTGGACATGACGCGCAGGTCGCAGGCGAGCGCGAGCTCGAACCCGCCGCCGAGCGCGAAGCCGTTCAACGCCGCCAGGAACACCTTGGGTGACGCCTCGAAGCCGAGGAGGCCCTCGCGCAGCTCGCGGTGGAAGGCGTGCACCTCCTCCTCGCTCATGCGCGCCCGCTCCTTCAGGTCCGCGCCGGCGCAGAAGGCGCGGTCCCCTCCCCCGGTCACGACGACGCACCGCACCTCGCGGCGGGCCGCGACGCGCGCCAGCTCGGCGTGGAGCCCCTGGAGCATGGCGCGCGTGATGGAGTTCCGCCGCGCGGCGCCGTCGATGGTCCAGACCTCGATCGCGCCGCGGTCCTCGACGAGCCACTCGGCCATCTCAGCCTTCCTTTCCAGCGAGGAGGGTGCGCGACGCCAGCTCCGCCTGCAGCGCCTTCCCGGGCAGCGGCCGCCCCACCAGCCGCTGCGCCAGCTCCCCCGCGGCGATGAGGAGCGGCCAGTCGACGCCGGTCTCGTAGCCCATGCCGTGCAGCATGTAGACGAGGTCCTCGGTGGCGAGGTTGCCGGCCGCGCCCGGCGCGTACGGGCACCCGCCGAGCCCGCCCACCGAGGCGTCGAAGGTGGTGAGCCCGGCCTCGAGGCCGACGAGCACGTTCGCGAGCGCGGTGCCGCGGGTATCGTGCATGTGGAGCGCGAGCTGCTCCGGTCGGGCGCGGGCGAGGGCGAGCTCGAGCAGGCGCCGCGCCTGGTTGGGCGTGCCGACCCCGATCGTGTCGCCGAGCGACACCTGGTAGCACCCGAGCGCGAGCAGGCGCTCGGTCACCTCCACCACGCGCTCCGGCGCCACCGCGCCCTCGTACGGGCAGCCGAACGCCGTCGAGACGTAGCCCCGCACCCGCAGTCCCTTCGCGAGCGCGGGCGGCACCACCTCCTCGAAGGCGGCGTAGGTCTCGGCGAGGCTCTTGTGGATGTTCTTCTGGTTGTGCGACTCGGAGGCGGACATGAACACCGCCGCGTCCACCGGCGCGGCGCCCGGCCCGGCCGCGGCGCGCGCCGCGAGGAGCCGCTCGAGGCCCTTCGCGTTCGGCACCAGCACGAGGTAGCGGAGCCCGCCGCGGGGGGGCAGCGCGGCGACCACGTCGCCGGCGTCCGCCAGCGCCGGGATCCACTTCGGGGAGACGAAGCTCGTCGCCTCGATCCGCGGCAGCCCGGCGTCGGCCAGGAGCCGCAGCAGGCGGAGCTTCTCCGGCGTGGGGACGACCCGCGCCTCGTTCTGCAGCCCGTCGCGCGGGCCGACCTCGTAGACGGTGACGCGCGTCGGCATGCTCACTCCCTTAAGCCCGCGGCGCGCCGCCCGCCGCGCGGGGCGAGAGGTCCGGCGCGGTCAGGCCGCCTCGGCGCGGGGCCGGATGTGCTCGCGGATCCAGTCGATGATGACCTGGGTGGAGGCGCCGGGCAGGAACACCTCGGAGACGCCCTTCTCCTTCAGCCGGGGCACGTCGTCCTGCGGGATGATCCCGCCCCCGAAGACCACCACCTCGCCCGCGCCCTTCTCGCGCAGGAGGTCCACCACCGCCGGGAAGAGCGTCATGTGGGCGCCCGACATGATGGACATGCCGACGGCGTCGACGTCCTCCTGCAGCGCGGTCGCGACGATCATCTCGGGCGTCTGGTGCAGGCCGGTGTAGATGACCTCGAAGCCGGCATCGCGGAGGGCGCGGGCGATGATCTTGGCACCGCGATCGTGGCCGTCGAGCCCGGGCTTGGCGACGATGATGCGGAGCTTCCGCTGCGGGGTGGCCATGGGGTTCTCCGTTGCGCGAGGGGGCGAACGCGATTGTACTACATGCCGCCCGCCCGCCTCGCGAAACCGAGCGCCCCCGGCCGCCCATGCCCTTCGCCCTCGCCCTGCTCCTCGCCCTCCCCGCCCTGGCCCGCGCCTGGGACGGGCACGCCGCCCTGACCTGGGCCGCCCTCTCCGGCGAGCCGGCCGTCGCGGCGGCCGCACCGACGGTCGCGGAGCCGGTGGAGGCGTTCCTGGCCGCCGAGGGCGAGGGGCTGGCGGCGCTGCTCGAGGCGGAGGAGGCCTGGGCGCGCGCCCACGTGCCGCGGTACCCGCCGCGCCCGGAGGCGCTCCGCTTCGACCCGCGCGGCGACCCGGCCACGGCGCGGGTGCGCTTCCTCGAGGCGCTGCGCGTGAACCCCGCCCTGCCGCTCACCCCCCACGTGCAGGAGCTCCCCGGCCAGGCGGGAGGCGGCCGCCCGGAGCTCGCCTGGCCGAGCGTCGGGACCCTGCCCACCCCGCCCCATCCCGGGCGCCTCGTGTTTCGCGCCCTCCGCGCGGGCGAGCCCGTCCCCCCGCTGGAGGTGGTCGCGAGCGCCAGCGACGAGCCCGACCACGGCCTCGACGTGGGCCTGTTCGAGGACAGCGGCACGCCCTTCGGCGCGCGCTACGGCTACGGCAAGGCGCCCTTCGGCGATCCCCGCCTCCCCTTCGCCACCCAGGCGCCCTTCCACATGGGCTTCTTCCACGAGGCGCGGCTCCTCACCCTGCTCGCGCCCGCGCTGGCCCGCACCTTCCCGGAGGTGCGGCTCCACGCCTTCGCGTCGCTGGCGCGGTTCGCCTTCGCGCGCGGCCACGCCTACTGGGGGTGGCGCTTCCTGGGCTTCGGGCTCCACTACGCGCAGGACCTGACGCAGCCCTACCACGCGACCGTCTCGCCCGGGACGAGCGCGCTGGAGCTCGCGGCGGTGAGCGCGCTCGACGCGGCGGGCGTGCACGGCCCCCGGCAGCGCCGGCTGGAGCGGCTGAGCGACCTCCACCTGGCGCTCGAGGCGGAGCAGGGCGAGGGGGTCTGGCGCGCGCTCGCGGCCGGCGACGGCGCCGACCCGCTGCTGGCCGCCCTCCGCGACCGCTCGCGCGACGCGGCGCTCGGGCCCTACGACGACGCCGCGCCGCGGGCGCGCCTCTCGGCGGTGGCGAACGGCAAGGCGGCCCGCACCGCCGCGGCGCTGGAGGCGGCGCTCGCGCCGGGCGCGCCGCCGGCCCGGCGCGCGGCGCTCGAGGCGGTGCTGGCGGACCTCCTCCGCGACTGCGGCGCGGCCACCCGGAGCTACGCGAGGGCGGCGCTGGAGCCGCGTCCCGCCTCGTGATGGGGCGGCGGCCGGAGCCGCCCCCAGCGGTTCACCGCAACCTCCGCCGGCCTCCCGGGTTCGACGGGTGGCAGCGAGCACGACAAGCGCTCGCTGCCGAACCGACACCATCCGACCGGAGGTCACCATGCAGCTGCGCCACGCACTCCTCGCCGCCCCGCTCGCCGCCGCCCTGGCTTGCGGCGGCGCCAACGACAACCCGACCACCGGCGGCAGCCAGGCCGCGCTCACCGCGGCCGCGCCGACCTACGCCGCGCTCTCCCTGGACCAGGTCTCGGGCGACACCACCGGCACGGCCCTCGCGACGGCGAGCCCCACCGCCCTCATGACGACCACGCCGGTCGTCGAGGACGGCACCTGCCACCCGCACCTCTTCATGCGCCAGCGCGAGGTGGTGGAGCGGGTGAACCGGCACATCTACAAGGTCCTGCGGCACGTCGAGGCGGTGCTGGCCACCGGCCAGGTGAACCAGACCAACACCTCCGCCACCTGGGAGACGGTCGCGAACGGCATCGACCGCAAGTTCACGGTGACCTTCGTCTCGGGCAGCGTCTACACCTGGGAGCTCGACGTCGGCGCCGCCGGGACGAGCCCCTTGCCGGTGGCCATGACCGGCCAGATCGACCGCAGCGGCACCACCGGCCCGCACCAGGGCAAGGGCACCTTCCACCTCGACTTCGCCGCGCTCCACGCCGGCTTCCCGGCCGAGCAGGTCGCGCAGGGTACCCTCGACGTGCAGTTCGACACGGAAGCCACCGCGCGCACCCTGACGGTGGTCGCGAAGGACGTGAAGTGGGAGCTCGATCCCGCCTGGCTCGACAACTCGACGACGCTCATGGCGGCGCTCTCCGCCCCGCGCAGCGGCTCGTACGTCTTCTTCCGCCAGCCGGGCACCGGCGGCAGCCTCAAGCTCCAGGATCAGATGGTCTTCGCCTGCCCCGCCAACCCGAGCCTCGTGGCCGCCGACGCCCAGCTCGTGACGCGCTGGTTCAAGGCGTCCGACGGCTCGGTCCACGGCCGCTCCGACGCGCTCATGACGGGCGGTCAGCTCGCCCTGCCGGTCGACCGCGTGGTGGCCGTCACCTGCCACCTGGGCGCGGTCGAGGGGCAGACCGAGGCCGAGGGCCTGTGGCTCATGAAGGCGGAGGCGGCGGACGGCACGACGGTGAAGAGCTGGTCGGCCGCGGCGGGCGCGCAGCCGTGCGATCCCCTCTTCGGCGCAGTCCCCGACCTCGCCGACGCGGCGAACGACTTCAAGGACTGGCCGGCCTCTTACTCCGACGGCGTCCCCTACCCGCTCCACCCGTAGCCGAGCCGAGCTCCCGCGGCACCGCGCGCCCCCGGGGTCTCCCCGGGGGCGCGCGCGTCTTTGGCGCCCCCGCGCCGGCGCGGGGGGTTCGGCGCAACCTGCGGGCCGCGGCCGTGTTAGAGGATCCGAATGGCCTCGGACCCCGACGCCGCGCTCATGGTGGCGTTCCAGGGCGGCGACGAGCGGGCCTTCCGGAGCCTCTTCGAGAAGTACGCGCGCCCCATGGTCTCCTTCTGCCACCACTTCGTCCGTGACCAGGCCCGCGCCGAGGAGCTGGCGCAGGACGTCTTCCTCAAGGTCCACCGCAACGCGGCGCGCTACCAGCCGACGGCGCGCTTCAAGACGTTCCTCTACCGGATCGCCTCGAACCACTGCCTGAACGAGCTCCGCCGGGGCGAGTACGCGGGGCGGCGCGCGGTGCAGGACGGCGGGGAGGGGGCGCTGGAGCCGGTCGATCCCGACGCGCTGCCGGGCGTCGCCGCGACCCCCGAGGAGGACGCCGCCGGGCGGGCGCTGGGCCGCGCCGTCGACCTGCTCCTGGCCCGCCTGCCGGAGAAGCAGCGCGCCGCCTTCGTGCTGGGGCGGCTCGAAGGGATGCCGTACGAGGAGGTCGCGGCGGTGCTCGAGACCACCGTCCCGGCCGTGAAGTCCCTGGTGCACCGCGCCACGGTGGCCGCCGCCGCGGCGCTGGCGCCCTACACCTCGGCCGAGGAGGTCGCGCCGTGAAGCACGCCCTGGACGAGCTCACCGCCTACCTCGACGGCGCCCTCGCGCCGGCGGAGCGCGCGGCGGTCGAGGCGCACCTCGCCGCGTGCGGCGAGTGCCGGGCCGCGCGCGACCGGCTCGCGGGCGCGCTCGCCGCGCTGGCGCGCCTGCCCGCCGCCCCGGCTCCCTCCGCCGCCTTCGAGCAGCGCTTCTACGCGCGGCTCGCCGCCGAGCGCGGCGCCCGCGGCGCGCGCCCCGGCCTGCGCGACTGGCTCACCTGGCGCTGGGCGGCGCCCGCGCTCGCCACCGCGGCCGCGGCGACCCTGCTCGTGGTCACGACCAGCCGGCAGCGCAGCCACGAGCGCGCGCTGGCCGAGCACCTCGACCTCCTCGAGAGCTACGAGGTGGTGGCGAGCGTCGGCGCGGTCGAGACGAGCGAGGACGCCGAGGTGGTGGCGCACCTCGACGAGCTGGAGGGCCGGCCGTGAGCGCGCGCCTCCTCGCGGCGCTCGCGCTGGCCGCGAGCCTCGCCGGCCCGGCGCGCACGCTGGCGCAGGCGGCCCCCTCCGCGGGCGGGGACGCCCGCGCCCGCTGGGAGCAGCTCTCGCCGGCGGAGAAGCAGGCGCTGCGCGAGCGGTACGAGCAGTGGAAGGGGCTGCCCGACGACGAGAAGGCCCGGCTCGAGCTGCGGCTCGAGCGGCTCCGCGCGCTGCCGCCGGAGCGGCGGGCCGAGGTCGAGCGCCGCTGGCGCGCCTTCCAGGCGCTGCCGCCGCAGGAGCGCCAGGCCATCCTGCAGCGCTTCGCGCGCTGGCGCGAGCTGCCGCCCGAGCGGCGCGCGCAACTGCGCGCCGCCTTCCAGGAGATCCTGCGGGCGCCGCCCCAGGAGCGGGCGCGCTACCTCGACAACCTGCGCCGGTGGCGCGACATGTCGCCGGCGGAGCGCGAGACCGCCCGCGAGCGGTGGCGGCAGGAGCGGCGCGAGCGCCTCCGCCGCTGAAGCCGTGCCCGGGCTACAATCCTGCGCGTGCGCGCCACCGCCGTCGCGGTCCTGTCGCTGCTCGTCTCGGCCGCCGGCGCCCGCGCCGACGACGGCGACCTGCGCTTCTCGCTCGTCCTGCACGGCCGCTACACCGACCGCGAGAACCTGCCGAGCCCGTCGCTCCTCTTCGACCCCGCGCGGCAGGCCTTCGCCGCCGGCCCCTACCTGCGGCCGCAGGGCTCGGACGCCTACCCCTCCGCGCTCGTCTCGGCCGGCGCCGAGGGGCGCCAGGGCGCGCTCCGCTGGGCCCTCCAGGCCGACACCGGCGAGCTGCGCGGGCAGGCGTTCCCGGCCCGCGCCGAGGTGTGCTTCGCCACCCTCGCCTCCTCCCCCACCGGCCTCGCCCAGCGCGGCAGCGGCAAGTGCAACGTTTTCGTGAACGGCCGGCTGCCGGCGTTCGCCCTCGACGAGGTGCGGCTCATGCCGGCGCAGCTCGCCTCGAACGGCCGACCGTTCGAGGACGAGCTCCGGGGGACGCTCCTCCTGCGGCAGGCCTGGGTGGGCGCGGTCCTGGGCCGGAACGACTTCGCGCTCGTCCGCGTGGGCCGCAAGCGCTTCACCGTCGCCGACGGGTTCGTCCACGACGACTGGGGCACCGGCGCCGAGGCCACCTTCGACCTCGGCGCGCTCGGGCCGTCGTGGGAGCTCGGGGCGTCGCTCTTCTACCCCTCGCGCGACCTCCCGTCCGGCGCCGGCTGGAGCTCGGCCCTCCTCGCGGTGCGCGCCGACTACCTGCCGTCGCTCTTCGAGCACGCCGGCCTCTTCGCCGCCTTCTTCCGGGACCGCTCGAGCGAGCTCGTGGAGCTGTTCCGGGGCAGCCTCTCCGAGCCGGGCGCGGTGCGGCTCGCCGGCCTCGCGCCCGGCACGCCGGCGTTCGCGTACGAGAGCCGGCTCGTGGCGCTGCAGCTCGACCGTCCCTTCACCGGCGACGCCGACGTGGGGTGGGCCGGGACGAGCGGGAGCCTGTCGCTCGGGCGCGTCAAGCTCGACTGGACGGCGGCGCTCGCCTTCGGGCAGCTCACCATCCCCGACGTCACGCTCACCGAGCTCTCGCCGACCCTGGTGCGGACCGCCACCCGGTACCGGACGAACGCGCTCTTCGGCCAGCTGGCGCACCTGCGCGTCGCCGCGCCGGTCGGCGACGCCTGGCGCTTCGGCGGCTTCTTCCTCTACCTCTCCGGCGACGCGCCGCCCGCCGAGAAGGCGCGCCTCGGCGAGCCGGCGCGGTACGGCGGGTTCCTGGGCGTCGCGCCGTTCATCACCGACACCAACATCTTCTTCAACGGCGGCGTGGCGGAGACCTTCGCCGCGCGCCAGGCGACGGCGCCCGGGGTCAACGCGCGCGGGGTGATCGCCCCCGGGCTCAACGCGTCCTGGGAGCCCGCGCCGGCCTTCGGGGTCGACGCGCGCGCGGCTTACCTCGTTGCCCCGGTGGCGGGGCCCTTCGGCGGCCGCGTGTACGGGCCGGAGGCGGACCTGGAGCTCACCTGGTCGCCGGCCGGCTGGCTGACGCTCCTGGCCGAGGCGGACGCGCTCTTCCCGGGCGACTTCTTCGCCGGCCGCGCGACCATCACCAAGGTGGTGGTCGGGTGCGACGTGGTGGCGTTCTGATGCGGGGCCGCGCGGCGCTGGTGGCGGCCGCGCTCTCGGCGCTGACCGCCCTGGCGCGGGCCGCGCCCGGAGAGCCCGGCGGCGCTCGGGACGGCGGCCCCGGCGCCGCAGACGGCGGCGGGCAGGACGGCGGCCAGGCGCCGGATCCCGACCAGGAGGTGATCGATCACCTCGACGAGCTGCAACAGCTCGAGCTCCTGCAGCACCTCGGGCTCGTCGACGAGAGCGGCGACGACGAGCCCGCCGGGGGCCAGCGCGGCGCGCCGCCGCGCTGAGCCCCGCGCTGGGTCCTAGTTCGTCGCGGTCTTCGCCTGCGCCGCCTTCTCCTTGGCGGAGGCCTTCTTCGCGGCGTCCGACTTCGCGACCGCCTGCTTCTTCTGCGCCGAGGCGCTCGGCTCGTTGGACGCGCTCGTCTGCTTGTCGCCGCACGGCAGCGCCGGCGCCGCGACGGCGAGCAGCGCGAGCGCCGAGAGGGCGCGGAACAGCTGGGTCATGGTGGAGCTCCCTTCCTTCGGTGTGCCCGGGCGGAGCCGGGCTCGGAAGAGATGGCGAGCGCGGCGCCGCGCCGCAACCCGTCGAGGCCACGCGGACGGGCGGGCGGGCGGCTGACTCAGAACCGGCCGTCCTCCCGGTAGACGCCGTACACCTTCCGGAAGACGTCGCAGATCTCGCCCAGGCTGGCGTAGGCCTTCACCGCCGCGATGACCGGCGGGACGACGTTGACGCCCTCCTTGGCGGCGCGCTCCACGCCAGCGAGCGCCTCCTTCACCCGCTCCCCGCTCCGCGACGCCTTCACCGCCCGCAGCCGCTCCACCTGCGCGCGCGCCACCGACTCGTCGATCTTGAGGATGGGGATGGGCTCCTCCTCCTCGGTGCGGAAGGCGTTCACCCCGACGATGGTGCGGTCGCCGGTCTCGATCTCGCGCTGGTACCGGAAGGCGCTCTCCGCGATCTCCCGCTGCGGGTAGCCGTCCTCCACCGCCCGGATCATCCCGCCCATGGCGTCGATGTGGCGGAGGTGCTCCAGGGCGCGCCGCTCCATCTCGTCGGTGAGGTACTCGACGTAGTAGCTGCCGGCGAGCGGATCGACCACGCGGTCGGCGCCGGACTCGAAGGCGATGATCTGCTGGGTCCGCAGCGCGATCGTCACCGCCTCCTCGGTGGGGAGCGCGTAGGTCTCGTCGAGCGAGTTCGTGTGGAGCGACTGCGTCCCGCCCAACACCGCCGCGAACGCCTGCAGGGCGGTGCGGACCACGTTGTTGTAGGGCTGCTGGGCGGTGAGCGAGACGCCGGCGGTCTGCGCGTGGGTGCGCAGCAGCAGCGACTCCTTCTTCTTCGCCCCGAAGCGCTCCTTCAGCGTCCGCGCCCAGATGCGGCGCGCCGCGCGGAACTTCGCCACCTCCTCGAACAGGTCGTTGTGGACGTCCCAGAAGAAGCTGAGGCGCGGGGCGAAGGCGTCCACGTCGAGGCCGCGGTCGACGCACTGCTGGACGTACTCGAGCCCGTCGGCGAGCGTGAAGGCGAGCTCCTGGACCGCGGTCGCCCCCGCCTCGCGGATGTGGTAGCCGCTGATGGAGACCGGGTTCCAGCGCGGCATCTCCTCGGCGCAGAAGGCGATCATGTCGCAGACGATCTTCACCGCCGGCCGCGGCGGGACGATCCACTCCTTCTGCGCGATGTACTCCTTCAGCATGTCGGCCTGCAGCGTGCCGCCGAGCTTGGCGCGCGGGACGCCCTGCTGCTCGCCGACCGCCACGTACATGGCGAGCGCGACCACCGCGCTCGCGTTGATGGTCATGGAGGTGGTGACGTCGCCGAGCGGGATGCCGTCGAAGAGGACCTCGAAGTCGCGCAGCGTCGCGACCGAGACGCCCTCCTTCCCCACCTCGCCGCGGCTCAGCGGGTGGTCCGGGTCGTAGCCCATGAGCGCCGGCATGTCGAAGGCGGTCGAGAGCCCGTGCATGCCCGCCTTGAGGAGGAAGTGGAACCGCCGGTTCGTGTCCTCCGGCGAGCCGAAGCCGGCGAACTGGCGCATGGTCCAGAGCCGCCCGCGGTACATGGTGGGCTGCGGGCCGCGGGTGAAGGGGTAGCGGCCCGGGTAGCCGACGTCGCGCAGGTAGTCCGCCTCGCGGCGGTGGCCGGGGTCGAGCACGTCGGGGATGGGGATCCCGGAGTCGGTCTGGAACGCCGCCCTCCGCCGGGGCAGCTTCGCGAGCACCTCGCCCAGCTCCTCCGCCGTCCAGCGCTCGCGGGCGGCGACCACCCGGGCGATCTCTTCCGGCGTGTAGCTGGGGTGCTCGGCGCGCGTCGGCGCCGCCGGGGTCTCGGCCCGCGGCGCCTCGTGGCCTGACGGCAGGTCCTTCAGTGCATTCGGCGCCACGCGTCACCTCCTGCTCGAAGCGAGCCCGGGTAGTGTAGGCGAACGCGCCGGGGAGCGCAGGCTGCGGTCACTCCCTGCGTTGACAGCCCCGGCGCGGCGACCTATAAACCGCCGCTCCGGCGGTCCCGGTGAGGTAGCTCAGTCGGCTAGAGCGAGGGTCTCATAATCCCTAGGTCGGGAGTTCGATTCTCCCCCTCACCACCAACACTTCCGCTGTAACGCCTCCGAAATCCCTGACGATCTGCCTCGGATGAGCCTCGAGGGGACCGAGGCTTGCTCGGTTTCGACGAGTCTTGCCGTACCGCCCGAGCACCGACGGGTTGCGCGTTCAGTTCGGGCCAAGCTGGCGAGCGATCACGTAGACCTCGACGCCGCCGATCGAGCACTCTTGGCTCGAACCATCGCTCGCCGTGATGACATCGATGGTCGAGCCGGACTTCTCGGTGAAGCGCACCTTGTGAACCTGTCGGTACAGGTCCTTCCCGATCTTCTCGGAAGCGACGCGAGCGACGCGTGTCTTGCTGACATCGAGACGTTCGTTGTCCGTCATCCCCGCGTTCTTCAGGTGAACGAAGGCCATGCTGGCTGGCCAACGCTCCACTCCAGTGCAGTCCGGGTGTGCCGCAAGGACGACGCCAGGGCTGGTCAAGAGTAGCGAAGTGAGGAGTGCTCTCATCGTCCGCCTCTTCTGCGGGATATGACTTCAGGTCACGTCATCGTACACCGACAGGAACTGGCCGGCCGGCTTGTCCGTTTCGGCTTCACCCCGGCGCCGGCCACGCTCGGAGCGCCATCCGCACCACGCGCTCGAGCTCGTCGCGGCCCGCGCCGCCGGCGGCCTGGACCGACATGCCGTGGGTGACCGCGGCGACGAAGCGGGCGAGGTCTTCGGGATCCGCGCCGGCGGGCAGATCCCCCTCGGCCACGGCGCGCTCGAACCGCTCGCGCAGCGCCGCCACGCCCGCCGACCGGCGGGCCGCGAGCTCCCGCCGGATGGACTCGGCCGCGTCCCCGCAGGCCAGCGCCCCCTGCACCAGGAGGCAGCCGCGCGGCGTGCGAGGATCGGTCAGCTGATCGATGGTCCCGCTCCAGAGGCGCTCCACCACGGCGCGGGCCGTCGGCGCGGCGAGCGCTTCGCGCGCGAAGGCCGCCGGGCCCTCGGCGTAGCGGTCGAGCGCCCTGCGGAAGAGCCCTTCCTTGTTGCCGAACGCCGCGTACAGGCTCGGCCGGTTGATCCGCATGACCTTCGTGAGGTCCGCGAGCGAGGTCCCCTCGTAGCCCTTCCGCCAGAACACGCGCAGCGCGCGATCCAGGGCCTCATCCACGTCGAACATGCGCGGGCGTGCCATCCGGCGGTCCTCCTCCGGGGATTATATACCTAAGGGTACAGCAATTCGCTTGCGCCGCGGGGAGCCCGCTCCTTACGTGTACCGGGCGGTACACAACATCACCAAGGAGCACGACATGTCGCAGAAGCTGAAGGGGAAGGTCGCGGTCGTCACCGGAGCGTCCAAGGGGATCGGTGCGGCCATCGCCGGGCACCTCGCGGCCGAGGGCGCCGCCGTCGTCGTCGACTACGCCACCGATCGGGCCGGCGCCGAGCGGGTCGTCGCCGAGATCGTCCGCAACGGGGGCCAGGGCCTCGCGGTGCAGGCGAACGTGGCGAAGCTCGAGGACATCCAGCGGCTCTTCGCGGAGGCGAAGCGCGCGTTCGGCCGCGTCGACGTCCTCGTCAACAACGCCGGCGTCTACGAGTTCGCGGGGCTCGAGGACGTGACGACCGAGCACTTTCACAAGCACTTCGACGTGAACGTCCTCGGCCTCCTCCTCAGCACGCGGGAGGCGGTGAAGCACTTCTCTCCGGAAGGCGGCAGCGTCATCAACATCGGCTCGGTCGCCGGCAGCACGGCCCTGGCCAACACGTCCGTGTACAGCGCGACCAAGGCGGCGGTCGACGCGGTCACGCGGGTGCTCGCGACGGAGCTCGGGCCGCGGAAGATCCGCGTGAACGCGCTCAACCCTGGCATGGTCGAGACGGAGGGCGTCCGCGCCGCGGGCTTCGACCAGGGCGAGTTCCGGAAGAAGGTCGAGGCCGAGACCCCGCTCGGACGGATCGGGCAGCCCAAGGACATGGGCCCGGTCGCGGTCTTCCTGGCGTCGGACGACTCCGGGTGGATCACGGGCGAGACGCTCCAGGTCGCGGGCGGCAATCGGTGAGCGCGCGGCGCCTGGCGTCCGCCGAGTGAAGCCCGGCGCGGCGCTGACCGCCGGCGCCAGCCCCGGCCTCTTCCCGGCCGCCCTCGCCCCGCCCCGGCGGCGAGGGCGGCCGGCCGATTTCTTGACGCGTCAGGGACCCGTGCTACACCGGCTCCGATATCGCACGCGATATCGGGCAGGAGGGTGGCGGGATGGGTGGCACGCAGGTCGCCGAGCAATCGAGGCCGTCGGTCTCGACGCGCACCGCGGAGTTCACGCCGCGGGAGCTGCCCCTCCAGGACCACGCCGAGCTGCCCCGCCCCACGCCGCACGTCCTGAACCCCGCGTCGCGCCGCATCCGCGAGGCGCTCCGGCGGTGGTTCGAGGAGGAGCTGTGATGACGACGCCCGCGATCCCCGACCTCACCGACGAGCTCGAGCTCGACGACCTGGTGAAGGAGCTGGACGAGCTGCTCGACGCCTGGTTCCTGGGCGAGGTGCAGCCGGCGCTCGACGAGGCGGCGCGCGCCGCCGCCGAGCGCGAGGCCGCCTAGCGCACCTAGGGCGCGGCGCGCGACGTCCGGGCGTCCTCCTCCCGCTGGTAGTCGCCCTCCTCCGCCTCGAGCTCGTCCTCGACCTCGCGCGGCGCCTGCAGGATGCGCGCGAGCTGGATGTGGCGCGAGAAGAGGAAGGCCACCCCCAGCGCCACCTGCTGCGCGAGCTGCACGAGCCACAGCACGTTCGCGAAGGCGAAGGCGCGCTCACCCGCTCCGGGGGCGAAGAGCGACAGCCCGCCCGCCACCGCCGCCTGGAACGTCCCCACCATGCCCGGGCCGGCCGGGATCATGATGCCGACCACCAGCACCCCCAGCACGGTGTAGGCGTCGAGCAGGCGCAGGTCGAAGCCGAAGCTCCGCGCGAAGAGCTGGATGCCCCAGCCGTTCACCGCCCAGTAGACGAACGTGAGCAGGAAGAAGAGCGCCACCTTCCGGCGCGACGGCACGAGCCTGAGCCCGTGGATGAAGGCGTCCATCATCCCCGAGACGCGCTCCGCCGCGCGCGGCGACACCGGGTCGATGAGGCGGTGGGTGAGCCGCACCGCGCGCGGGCGGTTCCGGTAGGCGAGGACGAGGAACGCGAGCAGCGCCCCGAAGGCACCGAAGACCACCACCCCCGCCAGGCGGAAGGCGTGCAGGCCGGGGGTGCCCTCGGGCACCGCCAGGAGCGTCAGCACGAGCAGGGCGGCGGTGAAGAGGCCGTCCGCCACCCGCTCCACCACCACCGAGGAGAGCGCCGCCGAGACGCGGATGCGCGGCCGCTCCGCCACCAGGTAGGGCCGCGCGAACTCGCCCAGCCGGAACGGCAGGATCACGAGCGCCATGAAGCCGACCGCCGCGGTCGCGTTGAGCTTCGAGAACGGCACCTTCGCGACCGGCTCGAGCAGGATGCCCCAGCGCACCGTCCGGACGAGGTGGATGAGCAGGAGGATGGCGAGGTACGGCCAGAGCCAGCGGTAGTCGGCGTGCAGCATCTCGGCCCAGATCCGGTCGAGGTGCTTGCCGCGGAGCGTGAGCCCCAGCGCGGCCGCCGAGATGGCCAGCCCGCCCAGCGTCTGCAGGAGTCGCTTCATGTGAGCTCCTCGCCCGCCAGCACCCGCCGCGGGTTCAGTTCGCACAACCGCCGCAGCTCGCGCGCGCCGGCGCGGACCGCGAGCGCCTCGAGCGCCTCGCCCACCCACTCGTCGGCGGCCTCCGGCGCGTGCAGGTCGGTGCCCGCCACGGCGTAGAGGCCCTCGCCCAGGAACCGCTCGGCGAACGCCTGCGCCACGCGGCCGTGGCGCCCGGTCAGGGCGCCCAGGTTGAGCTGCAGCGCCCCGCCGAGCCGGACCACCTCCGCCGCGCGCCCGGGCTGCATGAAGGCGACGCAGCGCTCCGGGTGCGCCAGGATGGGCGCCGTCCCCGTGGCGAGGGCGCGGGCCACGAGCGCCGCCAGGTCCGGGACGTCGGCCTGGAACGGCACCTCGACCAGCGCCCAGCGCGGGTGACCGCCGAGCGGGCGCCCCTCGCCCCGGCCGGCGCGCTCCAGGTATGCCTCGTCGAGCACGTTCTCGCCCCCGCCGTGAAGCGCGATCTCGACCCCCTCCCGGAGCAGCAGCGCGCGCGCCTCGGCCAGCCGCGCCGCCACGAGCCGCTCGTCGCCGCCGCTGTAGCGCGCCTGGACGTGCGGCGTGGCCGCGATCTCGGCGTAGCCGACGGCCGAGAGCGCGCGGGCCGCCTCCAGCGTCTCCTCGGCCGTGCGGCAGCCGTCGTCGAGGTCCCAGAGCAGGTGGCAGTGAAGGTCGACGAGGCCCATGGCGGCGGAGCGGCGGCGCGCACGTATACCACGGAAGCCCGCCCGGGTTCCGCGCCGGGGCGCCGCCCGGCCGTCAGGGGACCGGGTGGAGCGGCGCCTCGCCGCGCCCGACCCGGAGGACGTCGGCGAGCACCATCCGCGTCATGGCGGCGCGCGTCTCGCGGGTGCCGGAGCCGAGGTGCGGCGTGAGCACGGCGTTCTCGCGGGCGAGCAGGGCCTGGGGGACGCGCGGCTCGTCTCGGAAGACGTCGAGGCCGGCGGCGGCGAGGTGCCCGCTCGCCAGCGCCTCCGCCAGCGCGGCCTCGTCGACCACCGCGCCGCGGGCGGTGTTCACGAGGATCGCCCCTCGCTTCATGGCGAAGAGGCGCTCGCGCGAGAGGAGGTTCTCGGTGCCCGGGGTGAGCGGCACGTTCAGGGAGACGAAGTCGCTCCGCGCCAGCAGCGCGTCGAGCTCGACGCGCTCCGCGCCGGGGAACGCCACCTCGCGCGGCGCCGCGTACAGGATCCGCAGGGAGAACCCGGCCGCGCGGCGGGCGACCGCCTGCCCGATGCGCCCGAACCCCACGATCCCGAGCGTCTTGCCGGTGACCTCGGTGCCGAGCATCCAGCCCGGGTCGACCGTGGTCCAGCCGCCGGCGCGGACCACCCGGTCGCCCTCGGCCACGCGGCGCGCGGCGGCCAGCAGGAGGGCGAGCGTCAGGTCGGCGGTCGCGTCGGTCACGACGTCGGGCGTGTTCGTGACCACCACGCCGCGGGCGCGGCAGGCGGCGAGGTCCACGTGGTTCAGGCCGACGCCGTAAGAGGCGACGTGCCGCAGCCGGGGCAGCGCCTCGAGGAGCGCCGCGTCGACGCGGTCGAGGTAGGTGACCACCAGCGCGGCCGCCTCGCGCGCCTCCGCGAGGAGCCGGTCGCGGGCGGGCGGGTGCGGCTCGCCTCCCCGCACCTCGAAGCTCGCGCGCAGCGGCGCCAGCTCGGCCCCGGGCAAGGCGCGCACGAGGTAGAGGAGCGGGCGGGCGGGCGCGGTCACGAGGGCTCGTCCTCCTCGGCGCCGGGCGCGGGCGGCTGGTCCGCGCCGTCGCCGGCGCGCGGGCCGGGGATGCGGTACTCCTCGCCGAGCCACTTCGAGAGGTCGATGAGCCGGCAGCGGTCGGAGCAGAACGGATAGGAGCGGTTCTCCGGCCGCGGAGGGACCGGCTTGCCGCAGATGGCGCAGGTCTTCGTCGCGGTCACGCGCGCCTCAGGCTCGCGGGCACTCGGCGAGCAGCGGGGCGAGGGCGCGGTCGAGCTCCCCCTCCGCGAGCTGGCCCTCGAACACCTTGCGGATGCGCCCGTCCACGTCGATGAGGTACGTGCGCGGGTAGCCGGGGATGTGGAAGGCGTCGCCCACCTTGGCGTCGTCGTCGAACAGCACCGGGTAGTTGATGCCGAGCTTCCGGGCGGTGGCCGTCACCTCGCCGTGCGCGCCCGACTCCTCCGCCACCCCCAGCATCTCGAAGCAGCGGCCCTGCCGCGCGGTGTAGACGCGCGCCAGCTCCGGGATCTCCTCCCGGCACGGGCCGCACCAGGTGGCCCAGAAGTTCAGCGCCACCACCTTGCCGCGCAGCCCCTCCAGCGAGACCTGGGCGCCGTCGGCGGCGGGCAGCGTGAAGCCCGGGGCGGCGACGCCGGAGGGCACCCCGCGCAGGCGGCGGGCGCGGTGCACGACGAGCTCGAACGCGAGGACGACGGCGAGGGCGAGGAGGACGAGCTTCAGCCAGCGGTTCATGTGCGTTGGAGTATATCCGGGCCGGGAGGATTCGCCGGGGGCGCCGCGTGTGAAGAACTGTTACCGGCGGGCCCCTCCCCGGGGCGCGGCGCTAGGATGGCGCCGCTCCCATGCGCGCACTCCACCTCGCCGCCTACGCCCTCCCCCTCGCCCTGGCCGCCTGCGGCAGCCGCCCCCACCCCGCCTACCGCACCGACCGCGTCACCCGCGGGGGCGTCGCCGAGGTGGTCTCGGCCACCGGCGACGTCTCGGCGGTGGTGACCGTCAACGTCGGCTCGCAGGTGTCCGGGACCATCTCGAAGCTGTACGCCGACTTCAACACCCCGGTGAAGAAGGACCAGGTGGTGGCGGAGATCGACCCGCGCCTGTTCCAGGCCGCGCTGGAGCGGGCGGTGGCGGGGCTGGCCGCGGCCGAGGCGGACGTGGCCAAGGCGAAGGCGGCGCTCGCCGACGCGCAGCGGACCGAGCGCCGCAGCCTCGAGCTGCAGAAGCGCAACCTCATCGCGGCGGCGGACGTGGACGCGGCGCTGGCGGCGCGCGAGGGCGCCGAGGCGGCGCTGCAGGGCGCGGCGGCGCGGGTGCTCCAGGCACGCGCCGACCGCGACACGGCGCTCACCAACGTCCAGCTCTGCCGCATCCGCAGCCCGATCGACGGCATCGTCATCTCGCGCAGCGTCGACGTGGGCCAGACGGTGGCCGCGAGCCTGCAGGCTCCCACCCTCTTCCTCATCGCGAACGACCTGACGCGGATGCAGATCCTGGCCAACGTCGACGAGGCGGACGTGGGGAAGGTGAAGGAGGGGCTCGCCGCCCGGTTCACCGTGGACGCGTTCCCGGGCGAGCAGTTCGAGGGGAAGATCCGCGAGGTGCGCCAGGCCCCCAGCACCATCCAGAACGTCGTCACCTACGCCGCGGTCATCGACGCGCCGAACCCGGAGCGGAAGCTGCGCCAGGGGATGACCGCCTCGGTGACCATCGTGACGAAGCAGGTGCCGGAGGCGCTGCGCGTCCCGAACGCCGCGCTGCGCTTCCGTCCAGCCGGCGACCCCGGCTCCGCCCGGCCCGGCGGCGAGGGCCGGCCGGGCGCCGGCGCCGGGGCGGGCCGCGTGGAGCGCACCGCGAGCGCCGACGGCGCCCCGCGGAAGGGGGTGCGGCGCGGCCGGGTCTACCAGCTGCGCGGCGGCCAGCTCGCCCCGGCCGAGGTCGAGCTCGGCATCTCCGACGGCCGCCAGACCGAGCTCCTCTCCGGCCTCGAGGAAGGAGACGAGGTGGTGACGGGCGACGGGAGCGGCGCCGGTGGGCCGCCGCAGGGGGGGCCGCGCCGTGGCCTCTTCTAGCCCGGAGCGGCTCCGCGCCCCGGCGGCGGCCCCGGTGGTGCGCGCCCGCGAGATCGAGAAGACCTACCGCATGGGCGACGTGAGCGTGCAGGCGCTGAAGGGCGTCTCGCTCGACCTGTTCCCGGGCGAGTTCGTGGCCATCATGGGGGCCTCCGGCTCGGGCAAGAGCACCTTCATGAACGTGGTCGGCTGCCTCGACCGGCCCACCGCCGGCAGCTACCAGCTCGACGGCGAGGAGGTGAGCCGCCTCTCGCGCGACGCGCTGGCGCGGGCGCGGGGCCGCGCGCTCGGCTTCGTGTTCCAGGGCTTCAACCTCCTCCCGCGCACGAGCGCGCTCGAGAACGTCGAGCTGCCCATGGTCTACCAGGGCACCTCCGCCGCCGAGCGCCGCCGCCGCGCCGTCGAGGCGCTCGAGCGGGTGGGGCTGGCTGGCCGGCTCGACCACGCGCCGGCCCAGCTCTCCGGCGGCCAGCAGCAGCGCGTCGCCATCGCCCGGGCGCTCGTCAACCGGCCCCGGCTGCTCCTCGCCGACGAGCCGACCGGGAACCTCGACTCGGCCACCAGCCTCGAGGTGATGCGGCTCTTCCAGGAGTTGAACGACGAGGGGCTCACCGTGCTCCTCGTCACCCACGAGCCCGACATCGCCCAGCACGCCCGCCGGACCGTCGTCTTCCGCGACGGGCGCGTCCTCTCGGACGAGCCGGTGGCCAGCCGGCGGCTGGCGGCGCGGGAGGGGACCGGGCCGTGATCCTCCTCCCCGCCCTGCGCACCGCGCTCCGCGCGCTGCGCAAGAACAAGCTCCGCTCCGCGCTGGCCATGCTCGGCATCGTCATCGCGGTGGCGGCGGTGGTCTCGACCGTCTCGCTGGGCCAGGGCGCGCGCGCCAAGGTGGCCCAGCAGATGGCCTCCCTCGGGTCGAACCTGCTCATGGTGGTCCCGGGCTCGATGAACACCCACGGCGCGGCCACCGGCGCCGGCGCCACCCAGAACCTCACCCTCGACGACGCCCGCGCCATCGAGCGCGAGCTGCCGCAGGCGGTGGCGGCGGTGGCCCCGGTGAACCGCAGCGGCGCGCAGGTCGTCTACGGCGACGCGAACTGGTTCACCCAGATCATGGGCTCCACCTCCGCCTACCTCACGGTGCGCCAGTGGCCGCTCGCGCAGGGCGAGCCGTTCGGGCGGGAGGAGGAGGCGGCCGGCGCGAAGGTGTGCCTCCTCGGCCAGACCGTGAAGGAGAAGCTATTCGGCGAGGCGAACGCGGTGGGCGAGCAGATCCGGGTGAAGCACGTGCCCTGCAAGGTGGTCGGGGTCCTGGCGGCGAAGGGCCAGGGCAGCTGGGGCCAGGATCAGGACGACGTGGTGGTCATGCCCTGGAGCACGCTGGTGCGGCGCATCCAGGGGACGCAGTCGGACGCGGTCGGGATGCTCATGGTCGAGGCCCGCGGCCCGCAGCTCGTCGCCGACGCGCAGCGCGAGGTCACCTCGCTCCTCAAGCAGCGCCACCGCCTGGCGGAAGCGGCCGAGCCCGACTTCCAGATCCGGAACCTCACCGAGATCCAGAACTCCGCCAACCAGCAGACCGCCACCCTCTCCCTGCTGCTCGGCTCCATCGCGCTCATCTCGCTGCTCGTCGGCGCCATCGGCATCGCGAACGTCATGCTGGTGTCGGTCACCGAGCGGACGCGCGAGATCGGGATCCGCATGGCGGTCGGGGCGCGCGGGCGCGACGTGCTCTTCCAGTTCCTCATCGAGGCGGTGGTGCTGGCGGCCATCGGCGGCCTGGTCGGCCTCGCCCTCGGCGCCGGCGTCTCCTGGCTCATGGCGGTGAAGGCCGAGTGGCCGACGCTCCTCTCCCCGGCGGTCATGGCGGGGACCGTGCTCCTCGCCGGCCTGGCGGGCGTGGTGGCGGGCTTCTACCCCGCCCTGCGCGCCTCCCGGCTCGATCCCATCGACGCGCTCAGGTACGAATGACGCTCGCCCTCCTCCTCTCCGCCGCGCTCGGCGCGGCCGCCGCCGCTCCCCTCCCCGCCTCGGCCCCGGGGACGCTCACGCTCGAGGAGGCGCTCGCCCGCGCCCGGAGCCACCCGCGCAGCGCGCAGGCGCTGGCGGTCGCGGCGCAGGCCGAGGCGCGAGCGAGAGAGGTCTTCGGGAGCTTCCTGCCGGACGTGAACGCGACCGCCAGCTACTCGCGGGCGACGAGCAACTTCGCCCCCTCCCCCGGCACGCAGTCCGGCGGCGGGTTCCGGGTGGCCCTGCCCGAGACCGACGCCACGAGCCCGTACTACGCCGCCGCGCTCAGCGTGCAGGCGCCGCTGTGGGACTTCGGGCGCACCCTCGGCCAGGTGCGCTCGGCGCGGGCGTCCGAGGCGGCGGCGCGCTCCGATCTCGCGGCGGCGCGGCAGGACGTCGAGCTGCAGGTGCGCACGAGCTGGTTCGCCGCCCTGGCGGCGCAGGCGCTGGTGCAGGTGGCGGACGACACCATCGGCCAGATGCAGAAGCACCTCGACTTCGCGCAGGCCTCGCTGGAGGTGGGCCGGCGCACCCGCTTCGACGTGACGCGGGCGCAGGTGGACCTGACGAACGCCCGCATCACCAAGCTCCAGGCCGACAACGGGGTGGCGTCCGCGCGCGCCGCGCTGGAGGCGGCGGTGGGCGAGCCGCTCGGGCCGGTCCGCCTGGTCGCCCCGGAGGACCCCGGCGGTCCCGATCCGCGCCCGGCCGACGAGGTGGAGCGCGCGCTCCGCCAGCGCCCGGAGCTGCGCGCGCTCGACCTGCGCGTCGGCGCCGCCGAGCAGTCGCTGGCCGCGGCGCGCTCCGCCTGGTTCCCGGTCCTCTCCGCCTCCGGTCAGTACGGGTGGCGCGGGGCCGACTTCCCGCTCGTCCACAACTGGCAGGTGGGCGCGGCGCTCTCCTGGAACCTCTTCAACGGGTTCTCGGACGCCGCCGCCGTGGACGAGCAGCGGGGGGCGGTCGAGCAGGCGCGTGCCGCGCGCGAGCTGGAGGCCCTCCAGGTCCGCTCCGAGGTCGAGCAGGCGGCGCTGGCGGTGGGCGAGGCGCGCGCGCGCCGCGACGCGGCCGGGGTGCTCGTCACGCAGGCCCAGGAGAACCTGGAGCTGGCCGAGGGGCGTTACCAGGCGGGCGTCGGCAGCATCGTCGACCTCGCCGACGCCGAGGCCGCGCTCACCTCGGCGCGCTCGCAGCAGGTGCGCGCCGGCTACGACCTCGCCACCGCCCGCGCGAAGCTCGTGCGGGCGGTCGGCGAGTAGCCGCGCCGGGGCGCGCGCTACTTCGCGCTCGTGCCCGCGCTCGAGAGGCTGCTGCCCGCCACGCCGAAGAGCGTCTTCAGGTCGTCGTCGGTGAACATGATGCCGCCCCCGAAGAAGACGTCCTGGCCGATGGCGAACTTCGGGCCGCCGGGGTAGCGCCCGGCGCGCCAGGCGTTGAGGAAGTCGTCCGAGCCGACCGTGGCGTAGAGGTACTTGAAGAAGGTGTAGTCGGCCCAGAGCTTGGCGCGCGGGAAGGTGGGGCGATCGGGGCGGGCGAACTGGTAGACCTCGACCGAGAGCTTGAGCCGGTCGTCGAGCAGGTAGAGGTCGGCGCCGGCGCCGCCCGAGCTCTCGATGAGCCCGATGCGGAAGGCGGCCGGCCCGAAGCGCTTCACGAACTCGAGCGTGAAGCTCACCGTCTGCTGGTTGAGGGTGCGGGTGGTCTGGGTGCTGGCCGTGCCGGCCGGCGTCTGGCTGACCACCGTCTCCACGGTCTGCGTGTTGACGCCGCGGGGGTCGCTCACCACCTGGAACAGGTAGTACTTGTCCGGCCGCGGGACGAGCGCGAAGCCGGCGTAGGTCTTGGCGCCGCTCTGGGTGAGCAGCCACTCCGAGCGCAGGTCGACCTTGATCTGCAGCTTGGCGAGCTTGTCGACGTAGTCCGAGACCTGCTCGATGGTCCCGCCCAGCTTCTCCCCCAGCCGCTCGTCGTTGAGGAGCTTGCCGGCGACGCCCTTCCCCTCGCCGATGTTGGTGGCGACCTTCTCCACCTGCTTGAGCGAGTTGTTGAGGTGCTGGAGCGACTCGCGCGCGTCGGCCACCGTCTTGCGCAGGTCCCCCGACTCGTCGCCGCTGCCGACCATCTGCTGGACGCTGGCCAGGATCCCGTCGAGCCGCTTCGAGGCCTGGTCGATGTTCTTCGCGATGTCGCGGTAGCGCTGCTGGTCCGCCTGCGCCACGTCGGCCAGCGTGCCGGTGAAGCTCTCGGCGTTGTCGAGGATGGCCGCGATCTTGTCGTGCCCCTGCGCCAGGCTGTCGTCGAGGCTGGCGCTCGCCTTCTCCAGGTTGGCGATGATGTTGCGGATCGAGCCCTGCGAGCCCGCCACCATCTGGTTCAGCTCGCGCGTGACCGACTGGACGTCGGTCGCGATCTTCGCCATCGAGTCGAGGAGCTTCGCGACGCTCGTCGACTCGAGCGCGCAGCGGATCTCGCGCTGGTCCTCGGGGAGCTCCCGGAGCGACGGGGTGCGCGGCGTGCCCGGCACGAGGTCGAGCAGCGCGTCGGGGAGCAGCGTGGAGGGGAACCGCTTCGTGAGGCACGCGTCCGCGTGGACGTCGATGTCCTTGCGGATGCGGATGTCGAGCCGCGCCCGGCTCTGGTCGAGCGTGATCCGCTCCACCTCGCCCACCTGGATGCCGGCGATCTGGACGCGGCTCTTCCAGGTGAGGCCGGTGGCGTCCTCGTAGAAGGCGAAGACGCGGTAGGTGTCCTTGTCCGAGTAGCCGCCCTTCCGGAAGAAGGTGAACGCGACCAGGAAGGCGACCCCGCACACGGCGACGAGGAGCCCTACGGCGAAGGCCTTGTTGAGGAGCGGGCGGGTCATTCGGTTGGGGGCCTACTGCTTCTCGAACCACATGGAGAGGTAGTGCTGCACGTAGGGGTGATCGCTCCGGCGCACCTCCTCCGGGGTGCCCTGCGCGGCGAGGTGGCCATCGTAGAGCACCGCCATCCTGTCGGCCACCTTGAAGGCGCTCGCGATGTCGTGGGAGATGACCATGCTCGTCACCCCGAGCCGCTGCTTGGCCGAGAGGATCATGTCGTCGACGTAGGCGGTGGTGATGGGATCGAGGCCGGTGGTGGGCTCGTCGTAGAGCACGACCTTGGGCTCGTGGACCACCGCCCGGGCCAGCGCCACGCGCTTGCGCATGCCGCCCGACAGCTCCGCCGGGAACTTCGTGAGCACGTCCTCGTCGAGGTCGACGACCTTGAGCTTCTCGATCACCCGCTCGCGCAGCTCGCTCGGCTTGATCCCCCGCTGGCGCTCGTGCAGCGGGAAGGCGACGTTGTCGTACACGGTCATCGAGTCGAACAGCGCCGCTCCCTGGAAGACCATCCCGAACATGCGGCGCGCCTCGGTGAGCTCACGGCCCTCGAGCTTCGGGATCTCGATCCCGTCGACGAGCACCGTCCCGGAGTCGGGCTTGAGCAGCCCGATGACGTGCTTCATGAGCACCGTCTTGCCGGAGCCGGACCCGCCCAGCACCACGAAGGTGGTCCCGCGCTCGACGTCGATGGTGATCCCGTCGAGCACCTTGTGATCGCCGAACGACTTGTGGAGGTCTCGGATCGCGATCACCGGGTCACTTCCCCACCGACCCGAGCGTCAGGACGTAGTCGAAGACCAGGGTGGCGATGGAGCTCATCACCACCGCGCGGGTGGTGCCCTCGCCGACGCCGCGCGAGCCGGCGGCGGGCTCGGCGGCGTAGCCGCGGTAGGTGGTGATGACCGCCACCACCCCGCCGAAGATGAACGCCTTGAACAGGCCGTGGGTGATGTCCTGCGTCTCGACCATGGTGCGGGTGTGCTCGATGAAGGGGCCGGGCGGGATGTTCGAGACGAACACGCCCATGAGGTAGCCGCCCAGGTAGCCGAGCGAGTTGAAGAGCATGGTGAGCGCCGGGAACATGAAGAGCGCGGCGAGGAGGCGCGGCACCGCCAGGTACTGCACCGGGTTCACCGCCATCGTCTCCATGGCGTCGATCTGCTCGGTGACGCGCATCGTGCCGAGCTCGGTGGTGATGGCGCTGCCGGAGCGGCCGATCACCATGAGCGCGGTGAGCACCGGCGCCAGCTCGCGCGAGAGCGCCAGCCCCACCGAGCCGCCGACGTACCCCTCGGCCCCGAACTGGCCCATGGCGTAGGTGACCTGCAGCGCGAACACCATGCCGGTGAAGAACCCGGTGGTGCCGACGATGAAGACGGAGCCGACGCCGATGGCCGCCATCTGCGCCAGGATGAGCTCCGGGCGGAACGGCGGCCGGAAGACCCAGGCCAGGGTCTCGCCGCCGAACAGGATCATCCGGCCGAAGTCCTCGACCCAGGCGCGTAGCCGATTCACGGGCGCATTCTAGGGGGAGTCGGGGGGTGGAGGCGCCTTTTCGGCACCCGGCTCACACGTACCTGCGGGGGACGCGGCGCCCCACGCCGCACAGGATCTCGTACGAGATGGTGCCCGCCTTGGCGGCCAGCTCGTCCGCGTCGACCCGCGCGCCGCCCTGCTCGCCGAGGAGCACCACCTCGTCGCCGACGCCGGCGCCCGGCACGTCGGTGACGTCGATCATGCACATGTCCATGCAGATGGTGCCGGCGATGGGCGCGCGCCGTCCGCGGACCAGGACCTCGGCGCGGCCGAAGCCGGGGCGACCCGAGAGCCGGCGGTCGTAGCCGTCGGCGTAGCCGAGGGGCAAGGTCGCGATGCGCGACGGGCGCTCCGCCACCCAGCGGCCGCCGTAGGAGATGGCGGTCCCGGCCTCGACCTGCTTCACGTGGGTGATGGCGGTGCGCCAGGTGAGCGCCGGCCTGAGCCGCGCCGCCGCGGCGCGCGCCACCTCCGAGATGCGCGCGGCCGGGTCGAACGGCAGGTAGCCGTAGAGCATGATGCCGGGCCGGGTGAGGTCCTGGCGCGCGCCCGGGAAGTCGAGCGTACCCGCCGAGTTGGCGAGGTGGTGGTAGCGCGGCGGCAGCCCGGCGCGCGCCAAAGCCTGCGACACCTCGCCGAAGAGCGCGACCTGCCGCTCGGTGGTGGCGCGCGGCTCCAGATCGGCGCTCGCGAAGTGCGTGCACACCCCCTCCAGCTCGACCTCTGGGGCGGCGCGGAGCGCCTCCACCACCGCCGGCAGGCCGGCCGGGGTGACGCCGATGCGCCCCATGCCCGTGTCCACCTTGAGGTGCGCCCTGGCGCGCGTGCCCGCGGCGCGCGCCGCGGCGGCGAGCGCCTGCACGTGGGCGGGGGTGAAGACGAGCGGCGTGAGCTGGTGCTTCACGAGCAGGTCGTAGCGCTCGCCGTAGGCCGCGCCGAGCACCAGCACCGGCCCGTCGATCCCGGCCTCGCGCAGCTCGATCCCCTCCTCCACCAGCGCCACCGCGAGCATGGGCGCGCCCGCCTGGCGGAGCGCCCGGGCCACCGGCACCGCCCCGTGCCCGTAGGCGTCGGCCTTGACGACGCCGACGGCGGGGCGGCCGCCGATCTCCACGGCGAGCCGGTAGTTGGCGGCGACGGCGGCGAGGTCGACCACCGCCTCGGTAGGTCGGATGGACATGGCGCGCAAGGTGGCAGGGATGGGACGCGCTTTCAAGCGGGGGAGCCGCCGCTCGGTGGAGGCGGGCTGGCGCGCGCCCGGGCGACCGGGGTAATACTGCGCCGCCCATGCTCAAGGTCGGCGGAGAGGTCGATAGCTTCTGTACCAAGTGCGGGATGTCGCTCGCCCACACCATCATCGCCATGGTCGAAGGCCGGCCGGTGAAGGTGGAGTGCAACACTTGCCACGGCGTCCACCGCTTCCGCGGTGACGCGCCGCCCGCGGCGTCGAACGGGACGGCGGCCCGCCGCCCCGGCGCCGCCCCGCGCCCGGTGAAGGAGCGCGCCGCCATCATCTCGTTCGACGAGGTGCTGCGCGGAAAGAACCTCGCCATGGCGCAGCGCTACTCGCCGCGCGCGAGCTACCAGCTCGACCAGGTGATCGAGCATCCCACCTTCGGCCTCGGCTGGGTCTCCGCGGTCCGCGACGCGGGCAAGGTGGAGGTCACCTTCCGGGCCGAGGTGAAGGTGCTCGTGCAGGGCCGGGCGTAGCCGCGTCGCGGGCCCGTCGAACCTAGGGCGGGGGACGAGCCCCCGCCCTACGGATCGCACCCCGCGGCGCCGTCGCACCGCAGCGTCGTCGCACCCTAGGGCGTCGTCGCTCCCGCCGCCGCCAGCGTCCGCGCCAGGTCCTCGGGCAGCGGGGCCTCGATCGCGAGCGGCGCGCCGGAGATCGGGTGGCGGAGCGCCAGCCCGGCGGCGTGGAGCGGCGTGCGCGCGAGCAGGACCGCCCCGCCCTCGCCGGTGAGCGGCCCCGCGTCGCCGTAGTCCGGGTCCACCGCCAGCGGGGTGCCCGCCCAGGCCAGGTGCACGCGGATCTGGTGCGTGCGGCCGGTCTCCGGGCGCGCCTCGACGAGCGCGAGCGCCGGGAGCGGCGGCCGGGCCGGGAACGCCTCGAGCAGCCGCACCCGGGTCACCGCCGCCTTGCCGCGCTCCTCGCCGGGCCGCGCCGGCCGCATGCGCCCGCGCCGGGCCGGGGCGATGGCCGCGTCGAGCCGCGCCTCGGTCGGCGGCGCGCCGCGCACGAGCGCCAGGTACCGCTTCTCCACCTCGTGCCGGTCGAAGGCGAGGTTGAGCGCGCGGTGCGCGGCGGCGCTCCGCGCGAAGAGGAGCACGCCGCTCGTGCCGCGGTCGAGCCGGTGCACCACCCACAGGCGCCCGAGGGCCTCCTCCGCCTCGGCCTGGACGGTGCGCTCGGGCGCGCCGCGCCCCGGGATGACGAGCCGGCCGGCGGGCTTGTCGACCGCGGCGAGGTGCTCGTCCTGGTACAGGACCGCGAGCGTCACAGGACCCGGCGCGCCGGCACGACCTTCACCGGCCCGAACCGCTCGAGCGAGGCCGCGAGCTTCCGCGCCGGCCCCACCACCACCACGGCGCCGTCGCGGAGCGGGAAGTACCGCCGCGCCAGCGCCTGGCACGCCTCGGCGCGGACGGCGCGCACGCGCTCGCGGTAGTCGGTCACCTCCGCGAGCGGCACGCCGTAGAGCCGCACGTCGGCGAGGCGCTCCGCCACCTGGTCGTGCGTCTCGAGCGAGAGCGGGTACAGGCCCGCGAGGTAGCTCTGGGCGCGCCCCAGCTCCTCCTCGGTGGGGCCGCCGTCGCAGAAGCGCTCCGCCTCGTCGAAGGCCACCTGGAGCAGCTCGCCGGTGGTCTCGACCTTGGTGAAGGAGGAGATGAAGAAGATCCCGGCGGCGCGGCTCATGGCGAAGCGGCTCCGCACCCCGTAGGAGAGGCCGCGGTTGACGCGGATGGCCTCCATGAGCCGCGAGGTGAAGCCGCCGCCGAAGATCGAGCTCGCCACCAGGGCCGGGAAGTAGTCCGGCGTCGCGCGCGCCATGGCCGGGCCGGCGATCCGCACCTGCGCCTGCGTGAGGTCCGGCTTGTCCACGACGAGCACGCTGCGCGGCACCGGCGCCGCCGGCGGCACCGGCGGCGGGGGCGGCCCGGCGCCCTTCCAGCCGGCGAGCTTGCGCCGGCAGACGCGCAGCGCCTCCTCGGCCGGGACCGCGCCCACCACCACCAGCGTGGCGGCGGCCGGGTTGAACCAGCGGCGGTGGAAGGCCACCGCGTCGCCGCGGCGGAGCGCGGCCAGGTGGGCCGAGCGGCCGTCGGTGGGGTGGCCGTAGGGGTGGCCGGGGTAGACCGCCTCGACCATGGCGCGGTCGGCCACCGCCCCTGGCTCGTCGAGCACGTGGGCGAGCCCCGCCACCTCCCGCCGGCGGATGCGCTCCCACTCCCGCGCCGGGAAGGTGGGCCGGGTGGCGAGGTCCACCACCACGTCGAGCAGCTGCGGCAGGAACTCGGCCGGGGCCGAGAGACCGAAGTAGGTGGCGTCCTCGTCGGCGCCGGCGCCGAGCTCGGTGCCGAGCGACTCGACGGTGTCGTCGATCTGCTCGCCCGTGCGCCGGGCGGTGCCCCGGCGCGCCACCTGCGCCACCAGGTGGGCGAGGCCGTGGCCGCGCGGCGGATCGAGCGCGGCGCCCGCGCCGACGACGAGCCGGACCGCCACCAGCGGCACCCCCGGCCGCTCCGCCACCACCACCGTCGCGCCGTTGGGGAGCCGCTCCTCGTGCAGCGGCGGGAGCGGGATGGGCCCGGCGCCCGGGGCCCTCACGACCGGCCCTCCGGCTCGAGCGTCACCACGCACCGGCGCGCGGGGTCGAGCCAGCTGGCGGCGACGCGCCGCACGTCCTTCGTCCCGACCGCCGCGTACTGCTCGAGCGCGCGGCCCGCCTCCCGCCAGTCGCCGAGCAGCGCCTCGGCCTGGCCGAGCGCGTGCGCCACGCCGTTGTGGGTGGCGAGCTCGTGCAGGACCGAGCTGCGCAGGAGACGCTGCGCCCGGACGAGCTCGGCCCGGCCGACGCCGCGCGCCGCCACCTTCGCGAGCTCCTCCCAGAGGAGCCGCTCGGCGCGCTCGGCCGGCACGCCGGGCGCGAGCTCCGCGAAGACGAGGAAGACGCCGGGATCGACGCGCCAGCCCCAGGAGACCTGGACCGACACCGCCACCTCCGCCTGCTCGACCAGGCGGCGCCGCAGCCGGGAGGACTCGCCCACCGCCAGCACCGCCTGCAGCACGTCCAGCGCCGCCGAGTCGGCGCTCTTCGCCGCCGGGCCGCGCCAGCCCACCAGCACCGCCGCGGCCTGGGCCGGGTAGCGCACCACCGCCCGGCGCTCGCCGCGCTGCGGGGGCTCGCCCTGCGGGACCGGGCGCGGCCGCGGGCCGACCGGGATGTCGCCGTAGGCGCGCTCCACGAGGCGGTAGGTGTCGTCCGGATCGAGGTCGCCCACCGCGTAGACCGCGGCGTTGTCGGGCGCGTAGTAGGTGCGGAAGAACTCCTGGCAATCCTCGCGCGTGATCCGCTCGATGTCCTCCATCCAGCCGATGACGGGCCAGCGGTAGGGGTGTGCCAGGAAGACCAGCGCCTCGAGCTGCTCCTCCATGAGCCCGAATACCGAGTTCTCGGTGCGCAGGCGCCGCTCCTCCTTCACCACCTCCCGCTCCTGCTCCAGCGTCTCGGGGGTGAGCGCGAGCGAGCGCATGCGGTCGCTCTCGAGGTCCACCACCGTCTCGAGCGCGTCGGAGGCGAAGTCCTCGTAGTAGGCGGTGACGTCGTTCGAGGTGTAGGCGTTGGAGCTGCCGCCCCGCGACTCGAGCACGCGGTCGAACTCCTTCGGCCCGTAGCGCGCGGCGCCGTTGAACATCATGTGCTCGAACAGGTGGCTGATCCCGGTCGTGCCGAGCCGCTCGTTGCGCGAGCCGACCTGGAAGAACGTGTAGTAGCTCACCGTCGGCACGGTCGGGTCGGCGAGGAGCCGGACCCGCAGGCCGTTCGGGAGCTGGCGGGCGACGATGCGATCGAGGTCGAGGATGGGGCCTGCTGGCGTGCGCGGCACGGGGCTCCTTTCGCGGGCTGGAAGATAGTGGCCGGCCGCGACGCCGTCCAACGCGCGCCCGCTTGCTGCGAGGATGTAAAAAATCAGTTATAGGGGACGCACCCCGCGTCCTTTCGCGGGACCCCCGAGGTCATGCAAACGGCTCTCAAGACGAGGATTCCCAGAAGGACGAGCAAGGCGAAGCCCCCGCGCGATCCGCGCCGCGAGGTGCTCCGCAAGCTCGGCGAGAAGGTCCGCTCCATCCGTCACCAGCGCGGTCTCACCCAGGAGATGCTCGCGAATTCCCTGGCGCTCTCCGTGGCTTACGTCAGCCTCATCGAGCGCGGCGGGCGCAACCCTCCGTTCACCACCGTGGTCGCGATCGCACGGGCGCTCGGCGTCTCCACGCGCGACCTGTGCGCGGAGTAGCGACCCCGCAGCGACCTGCTTCACGGCTCGAGCGGCCGGCCGCATTCGGCACAGCGGCCGCGCCGCTTCTTCAACGGCAGCCCGCAGCCCGGGCAGCGCAGGCCCGTCCGCCGCGGCGGCGACGAGGCCCGTCCGTCGCCCGGCGGCGCGCGCTTCGCCTCCAGGCGGGCGACGCGCTCCTCCAGCGCCGCGATCCGCGCCAGGAGCTCCCCGGTCGTCACGGCCCGGCGCGGCATGGCGGGAGCCTGCCCGAGCGCCGGGGGCCTGTAAAGAAAGGTGGCCCCCGCCGCGGTGGAATGGTGGCCCGGCCCGCGGAGGGTTAATGTCCGGTGGGATGCGACGACTCGATCGAAGCTCCCGCCAGGAAGCCGACGAGCCCGCGGGCGACAGCTACCGCGACGCGGAGGTGACCGCCCTGCTCGAGCGGCATCGCCTGCCCGTCCGCGAGGTGCCGTTCGCCCGCCAGATCTTCGTCAACCGCAACCTGCGGCTCGACAAGATCGACGTGGTCGGCTTCGACATGGACTACACGCTCGCGATGTACCACCTGCGGCAGCTCGAGGAGCTCGCCTTCCGCATGACCACGCGGAGGATGATCGACCACCTCGGCTACCCGGAGGTCCTGGCCGGGCTCGCCTACGATCCGGACTTCGTCATCCGCGGCCTGGTGGTCGACAAGCAGGCCGGGAACATCTTCAAGATGGACCGGCACAACCACTGCGGCCGGGCCTACCACGGCAAGCGCGTCCTCCCCTACGAGGAGGTGAAGCGCCTCTACCGCGAGGAGAAGATCCACCTCTCGCTGCCGCGCTTCGCCTGGATCGACACGCTGTTCGCGCTGCCGGAGGCGTGCCTCTTCGCCGAGATCATCGAGTGCCTGGAGGGGCGCGGCGAGCGCGTGCCCTACGCCAAGCTGTACGACGACATCCGCAACTCGATCGACACCGTCCACCGCGACGACACGCTGAAGCAGATCGTGAAGGCCGACCTGCCGCGGTTCCTGGTGAAGGACCTGGAGCTCGGCCCGGCGCTGCACAAGCTGCGCTCGGGCGGCAAGAAGCTGTTCCTCCTCACCAACTCGTTCGCGGACTACACCGAGGCGGTGATGAGCTTCATCCTCGACGGCGTCCTGCCCGAGTACCCGAGCTGGAAGAACTACTTCGACGTCATCCTCACCGGCGCGCAGAAGCCGGGGTGGTTCTCGGAGGAGCGGCCGGTGCTGCAGCTCTCGGCGCGCGGCGAGGTGCTGGGCCCGGCGGCGGCCCTCGAGCGCGGGGTGGTCTACCAGGGCGGCAGCCTGCACGCGTTCGAGCGGCTGGGCGGGATCGGCGGCGACCGGGTCCTCTACGTGGGCGACCACATCTACGGCGACATCCTCCGCTCCCGGAAGAGCTCGCTCTGGCGCACCTGCATGATCGTGCCGGAGCTGGAGGCGGAGCTCGCCTGGCTCGAGAAGAGCTCGCCCTCGCTGGAGGAGATGGCGCGGCTGGAGGAGCTGCGGGCGCGGCTCGACGACGAGATCTCGGTCCGCAAGGCAGGCCTCAACGCGCTCGACCGCCGGCTGGAGCGCGACGCGCGCGACCCGGCGACCCGGACGCAGGTCGAGGCGGAGCGGCGCGAGATGAAGCACGAGCTGGAGCAGCTGCGGCGCGCGGTGCGCGACGCCGACGCGCGCGTCCGGGAGCTGGAGCGCGCGGTCGAGCTCGGCTTCAACAAGTACTGGGGCCTCACCTTCAAGGAGGGGAACGAGAACTCGCGCTTCGGGGAGCAGATCGAGGACTACGCCTGCATCTACACGAGCCGCGTCTCGAACTTCGTCTTCTACTCGCCCATGCAGTACCTGCGCGCGCTCCGGGCCGCCATGCCGCACGAGCGGCTCATGCTGCGGATGGCGCCCTACGGCGAGGAGCACGCCCCGCCGGCCGCCGGCGCCCGCCCGTCCAAGACGCGCGGCACCGGCGCCGACGAGTCGGTCCCGCCGGGCTGAGCGCGCGCCGCCCGGGCGAGCCACAGGGCGCTCCCCGCCGCCCAGGCCGCGCCGGCCGCGACGCTGGCCGCGGTCCCGAGCGGCCGCGCCGCCGCGAGCGCGGCGCCCACCGCCAGCAGGCGCGCCCCCTCCACCGGCCACGCCCAGCCCCTCCGATCGAGGAGGCCGCCCAGCGAGGCGAGCGTCCACAGCGCGAGCGCGCCCGCGGCGGCCAGCGCGCCCCTCGGCGCGGTGTCCTGCGCGAGGAGCATGACGAAGGTGGCCGCCACCAGCGGCGCGAACTGGACGAGGGCGTAGCCCTGCAGCGCCGGGGCGAGCAGGACGTCGTGGCGCGGCCGCGCCCGCAGCGCCTCCTCGGTGGGCGCCGGGCGTCCGAGCGGGTCCACCGCGGGCGAGGCGAGCCACAGGCGCAGGCGGTCGCGGCGGCGCGGCAGCGCCCGCGCCTTCTCGGCGATCTCGAACCACGTCTGCACCTGCGCCCAGGCCGGGTTGAAGCTCGCGAGCGGCTTGGTCGTGCCGTAGACCGCCGGCGCGCGCTCCTCGCGGAAGGTGCCGAAGAGCCGGTCCCACACGATGAGGATCGCCCCGTAGTTCTTGTCGAGGTACTGCGGGTTCACCGCGTGGTGGACGCGGTGGTGCGAGGGCGTGTTGAGGACCCGCTCCAGCGGCCCGAGCTTCCCCACCAGCTCGGTGTGGATCCAGAACTGGTAGAGCGTGCTCACCGCCACGCTGGTGGCGTAGACCGCCGTCGGCACGCCCAGGAACGCCATCGGCAGGTAGAACGGGAGCGAGGTGAAGCTCGTCAGGACGGACTGCCGGAGCGCGACCGCGAGGTTGTAGTCCTCGGACTGGTGGTGCACGGCGTGGGCGGCCCAGAGCAGGTTCACCTCGTGCGAGAGACGGTGCCACCAGTAATAGGCGACGTCCACGGCGACGAAGGCGACGAGCCAGGGCCAGCCGCTCCCGGGCCGGAAGGTGACGAGCCGCGCGTGCTGATAGAGCCAGGCGTAGGCGGCGAGCAGCGCCGCGCCCGCGAAGACGAGCACCACCTGCTGTCCGACCCCGCAGCCGAGGTCCGCCAGCGCGTCCGCGAGGCGGTAGACCGCGCGCCGGCGGGCCCGCGCCGCGAGCAGCTCGACCCCGATGAGGAGGAGGAAGAAGGGGATCGCGAGCGCGATGTAGTTGGTCGTCGGCACCGGCCGCCCCGCCCCTTCAGATAAGGGCGGATGCTTGACCGTGCCCGGCGCACCGCGTAAACCCGACCGCGGTAGAGCGTCCTGGGCTGGTGCCGGGCCCGGTCTTCAAAACCGGTGGATGGTGCTGAACGGCGCTGTCGGGGGGTTCGATTCCCCTGCTCTACCGCCACCCAGCCTTACGCGCGGGCCTCCGTCGCCGGCGCGCGCCGGCGCGGCGCCGCCGCGGCCGCGCGCTCGAGCTGGAACATCCCCACCATCGCCGCCAGCTCCTGGGCCTGACCGGAGAGCTCCGCCGCGGCCGAGGACGACTCCTCGGAGTTGGCCGCGTTCTGCTGCGTGACCTGGTTCACCTGCTCCACCGCCCTCGTCACCTGGTCGATGCCGGCGGCCTGCTCCTTCCCGGAGGCGGCGATCTCGGCCACGATGTCCGTCACCTTCGACACGGAGGTCGAGATCCCGGCCAGGACCTCGGCCACGTGCTTCGCGGTCAGCTCGCCCTCGCCCGCCTGCCTCACCGAGTCGCGGATCAGGTCCTCGGTCTTGTTGGCGGCCTCCTTCGAGCGCAGCGCCAGCGACCGGACCTCCTCCGCCACCACCGCGAAGCCGCGCCCGGCCTCGCCGGCGCGCGCCGCCTCCACCGCGGCGTTGAGCGCGAGGAGGTTGGTCTGGAACGCGATCTCGTTGATGTCCTTGATGATCTGCGAGGTGCCCGAGGCCGAGGCCTTGATCTTCGCCATCGCGCCCGACATCTGCTCGATGGCGGCGCCGCCCTCCGTCGCCGCCGCCTTGGCGAGCTCCGCGAGGCCGTTCGCCTGCTGGGCGCTGTCGGCGGCCTGCTTCGTGATCATCGCCATCGACTCCAGGCTGGAGGAGGTCTCCTCCAGGGAGCTCGCCTGCTCGGAGGCGCCCGACGCCACGGTCTGGCTGGAGGCCGCGATCTGCCCCGCCGCCGACGACACCTGGTCGACGGCGTGGGCGACCTGCGCCAGCGCCTGGTGCAGCGCCTCCGCCGTCCCGTTCACCGCCTCCTTCATGCGCGCCAGCTCGCCCTGGTACTCGCCCTTCACGCGCGCGCGCAGGTCCCGGCCCGCGAGCTGCTCCAGCACCCGCGAGGACTCCCGCATCGGCCCCACCACCGCGTCGAGCGTGGCGTTCACGCCCTCGACCACCTTGCGGAACTCGCCCTCGTGGCGCGCGGCGTCGGCGCGGGTCTCGAGCTGCCCCGCGACGCCCGCCCGCGCGAGCGCGTTCGCGTCCGCGACCAGCGCCCGGACCGAGTCGATGCAGCGGTTGAGCGACGCCTGCATGGCGACCACGTCGCCGTGCACCTCGGCCGTCCGGCGCTCCGGGATGTCGCCGTGCGAGATCCGCTCGACGTACTCCGTCATGGTCGAGAACGGCACGAAGACGGTGTCGAGGGCGTGGTTCATCCCCTCGAGGATGGGGCGGAACTCCGGGTGGATCGCCGCGGCGTCGGCCCGCGTCGAGAGCCGGCCCTCGGCGAAGGCCCGCTGCACCCGCCGCGCCTCGTCCGCCACCCGCGTCAGCGGGCGCGCGACGGAGCGGGCGAGGACGACGGCCACGCCCGCGACCAGCGCCGTGGTGAGGAGCACCATGAGCGCGATGGCCACGAGCTGGGTCCTCCGCGCCGCGAGCGCCGCCTCCCGCTTGGCGCTCACCGCCACCTCGATGTCGTCGACGTAGTTCCCCGTCCCGACGACCCAGCCGAATGGGGCGAAGGCCAGCGTGTAGGCGCGCTTCGGCAGCTGCGGGCCGCCCTCCTGCCGCACCATGTAGTAGTCCGTGTACCCGCCGCCGGACCGCCCGTTGGAGAGGAAGTCCCGGACCCACCGCTTGCCCTTCGCGTCCGGCTTGTCGATCCGGCTCTTCCCCTCGTCCGCCCTGCCGAGCAGGACGACGTTCACGCCGTCGTAGTCGTCGGCCCAGAAGTAGCCGTCCTTGTCGTACCGGAGCTTGCGCAGGAAGTCGGCGCCCATGAGCTTCGCCTGCTCCTGCGACAGCTCCCCGCGATTGGCGCGGTCCACGATCTGCTGGAGCATCGAGACCGCCTGCTCGACCTGCAGGCGCGCGTTGCGGTCGAAGTTCTCGCGCAGCGTCCGGTCCAGCTCCGCGATCCGGACGTCGGTGTCGTCGGCGCTGAGCTTCACCATGTAGAGGCCGAGGCCGGCTCCCACCAGGACCGCGGCCCCGACCCCGAGGACGATGATCTTTCCAGTCGTGCGCATCTCGCTCCGCCTTCGTCCGGCTGCCGGCGCGCGCTGCGTCGAGCTCGACGCCGCCACGCCCGCTCAGCCGCAGCTGTGTCGTCTGGACCGACGACAGCGGTGCCTCTTTGCGAACCCCGTGCCGGGCTGGAAGCCACGGAATCGCTACGCCGCCAGCGGGAAGGGGCGTCGCGCCAGCCTCCTATGGGTGGCGCGCGGACCGCCCCATGTCGCTCAGCACCCAGGCGCGTCGAACGCGACCACCATGTTGTACGGCAGCGGGAAGGCCTCGCCAGCGGGGGCGAGACCGTGCGCCGCCACCTCCGCCACCAGCGCGTCGCGCCGGTAGAGGACCGTCCGGAGGCCCTCGAAGCGCTTCTGCAGGCGGTAGCAGCGCCCGCCGGCGCTCTCGCGCGGCACCTGCAGCACGAGCCGGCCGCCGGGCGCGCAGAGGCGGCACAGGCGCGCGACGGCTTCCCCCGGACTCGCCACGAACTCGAGCGCGCCGCAGCAGATGACGAGGTCATAGCGCCGCGGGGGGTCGAACGTCTCGAGGTCCGCGACCTCGGCCAGGTCCACGTCCGGCCGGACGAGCTCCACCATGCCGGCGGCGGCGTCGACGGCGTGCACCCACATCCCCGCCCGCTTGGCGGCGCGGGCGAAGAACCCTCCCCCGCAGCCGACGTCGACGACGGTGCGCCGCGCCGGCGAGGCCAGGTCGGCGAGCCGCAGCACCGCCTCGCGCTCCCGCCAGCGCAGGCTCGCCAGCAGCCCGCGCGAGACCCGCTCCTCGTACCGCACCGCGCGCTCGTGGTAGTGGCGAATGGCGAGCGCCTTCCAGCTCGCGGGCAGGCCGCCGCGGGGGGCCGGGGCGTCGTTCGGGCGTGGCACGGCGTGCAAGATGCGCCTCCCCGCCGTCCGGTGCGCGACTTGACGGGCAGTGGCCCCCGTCGGGGCCGCCGGGTGCGGGGACGTTCCTTCGATGGACTCCGCGCCGGCAGCGAGCGGCCGGGTTACAACTCGGGGGATGCCTCTCCAGGCGAGCTGGGCGGCCGGGCGCGCCCCGTGGGACTCGCGCGACCACCTGCGGGCGGCCGGCGAGCAAGCGTTCTCGCGCGCGGCCGGGGCCCCGCTCGTGCCGGACAACCGCCTCGAGCTGCTCCTCGACGCGGCCGAGAACTTCCCCGCCTGGCTGGAGGCGATCGGGGGGGCCCAGCGATCCATCTGCCTCGAGGCCTACATCCTCGCCGACGACGCGCTGGGGAACCGCTTCGCGGACGCGCTGGTGGCGGCCGCGCAGCGCGGGGTGCGGACCCGCGTCCTCTACGACTGGCTCGGCGCGCGCGGCGAGGCCGGCCGGCGCTTCTGGCGGCGGCTCGAGGCGGGCGGGGTCGAGGTCCGCTGCTTCAACCCGTTCCGCGTGGACCGCCCCCTGGGCTGGCTCCGGCGCAACCACCGCAAGAGCCTGCTGGTGGACGGGTGCGTCGGCTTCGTGACCGGCCTCTGCCTCGCCGAGCGCTGGGCCGGCGATCCGGCCCGCGGCCTCGCGCCGTGGCGCGACACCGGCGTGCGGGTGGAGGGTCCGGCGGTCGCTGGCCTGGCCCGCGCCTTCGCCCGCGTCTGGGCCGAGGCCGGTCCGGCCCTCCCGCCGGGCGAGCTCGTGGACCAGGAGGCGCTGGCGCCGGCGGGCGGGGTGGCGCTGCGGGTCATCGGCACCGAGCCGGCCACCGCCGGGCTCCTCCGCCTCGACCAGCTGATCGCGGCCACCGCGCGCCAGACGCTCTGGATCACCGACGCCTACTTCGTGGGCTCGCCGGTGTACGTGCAGAGCCTGCGGGCCGCGGCGCTCGACGGGGTCGACGTGCGCTTCCTGGTGCCGGGCTCGAGCGACCTCGGCCTGGTGAAGCGGCTCGGCACCGCCGGCTACCGCCCGCTGCTCGAGGCGGGGGTGCGGGTGTTCGAGTGGAACGGCCCCATGCTCCACGCGAAGACGGCGGTGGCGGACAGCCGCTGGGCGCGCGTCGGCTCCTCGAACCTCAACGTGGCGAGCTGGCTCGGCAACTGGGAGCTCGACGTGGCGGTGGAGGACGAGGGCTTCGCGCGCGAGATGGAGGACACCTTCGAGGAGGACCTGACGCACGCCACCGAGGTGGTGCTCGGCCCGCGCCTGCGGCCGCTGCACCCGCGGCCCGCCCGCCCCCCGGAGCGCCCGCGGCGGCAGCGGCGCGAGGGCTCGGCGGTGAAGACGGCGGGCGCCATCCGCATCGGCAACACCGTCGGCGCCGCCCTGGGCGGCTACCGCGTGCTCGGGCCGGCGGAGGCGACGCTGGTGCTGGCGGCCGGGGCCGCGCTGGTGCTGCTGGCGGTGGCGGCGCTGCTCTTCCCGCGCGTCGTGCTCGCGCCGGCCATCGTGCTCGGCCTCTGGCTCGGGGCGGCGCTCCTGCTCCAGGCCTTCAGGCTGCGCGCCGACGCGCGGCGCCACCCTCCGGAGATCGCCGCCGGACCGCCCCGCTCCGCCCAGGCGGAGCGGGAGCCGGCGCCCGAGGAGGAGGAGGGGCGCGCGCCGTGACGGGCGCGGCTCGGCGCGCTACGGCTCGACCACGGTGACGCGGTAGACCCAGCGCGTCCCCTGCCCGCCCGAGCTGCGCACGGAGCAGAGCGTCTCGCCGGCCTTCGCGCCGCGGAAGCGCAGGCCGGCGCCGGTCAGCTCGAACGTGACCAGCGCCGGGTCGTCGCAGATGGGCGCCACCGCCGGGCAGATCACGGTCCCGGTCTGGCACAGCTCCACCGCCTCGCCGCGCCGCAGCCGGAGCGGCGTCACGCCGGGCGGCGCCGCCTCCGCGCCCGCGGCGGCGGCGGAGAGCGGGGCGAGCGACGCGGCGAGGAAGCCGAGGAGCCGGGGCGAGATCATGCGCCGAGCGTACGGCGACCGCGGGCGGCGCGCCAGCGGCGCGCGAGGGTGGCGGACGAGGCCGCGGCGCGGTAAACGGACGGACCCCGCGCCGCGCGGCGCCGGGAGCGGAGGTCGACGGTGACGAGGCGGGGCGGGCTGCTCTTCGCGGCGCTGTGCGTGATCTGGGGGATCCCTTACCTCCTCATCAAGGTGGCGGTGCGCGACCTCTCGCCCGCCACCCTCGTCTTCCTGCGCACCGCGCTCGGCGCGCTCATCCTGGTGCCGCTGGCGGTCCGGCGCGGGCAGGCCCGGGCGCTCCTCCCGCACTGGCGCGCGCTCCTCGCCTACACGGTGGCCGAGATCGCCATCCCCTGGATCTTCCTCTCCGACGCCGAGCGGCGGCTCTCGAGCTCGCTCTCGGGCCTCATCGTCGCGGCGGTGCCCATCGTCGGGGCGGTCCTGTCCACGCTGACGGGCGGCCGGGAGCGCTTCGACGGGCGCCGCGGGGTGGGCTTCGCCCTCGGGCTCGTAGGCCTGGTGGTCCTGCTCGGGTTCGACCCGGCCGGCGCCGACCTGCGCACCATCTCCGAGATGGTGCTCGTGGTGCTGGGCTACGCCGTGGGCCCCATGATCGTCGCCCGGCGGCTGCAGGACGCGCCCGCGCTCGGGGTGGTGGCGGGGTCGCTCGTGCTGGCGGCCGCCGGCTACGCGCCGCCCGGGATCGCCCAGCTGCCCGCCACCCTGCCCGGCCCGGCGGTGATCCTGTCGGTGCTGGTGCTGGGGGCGATCTGCACCGCGCTCGCCTTCGTCATCTTCTTCGAGCTCATCGCCGAGATCGGCCCGGTACGCGCGACGGTGGTGGCGTACGTGAACCCGGCGGTGGCGGTGGCGCTCGGCGTGCTGCTCCTCGGCGAGCCCTTCACGGCGGCCACGCTGGCCGGGTTCGTGCTCATCCTGGGGGGCTCGTTCCTCGCCACCCGCCCGGCCGGCGCCAGCCCCGCGGCTACTCGACGAGCCCCTGCTCCTTCGCCATCGTCGCGAGCCGCTCCTTGAGCCGCTCGAAGCGCTTCATGAGGGCCGCCGCCGCGACGGGCGCACCGTCCGCGGAGAGCACCTCCGCGATCTCGCTCCACGCGAGCTCCTGATCCACCCGCAGCGCCAGGAGCGACTGCTCCTCCACCGAGAGCGCCTCGCGCAGCTTCTCGAGGGCCTGACGCCGCTGCTCGACCCGCACGGCGGTCCGCGTGCGCACCTCGCCCGCGATGCGCGAGGCCTCGCCCGTGGCGAGCCGGCGGCCCCGCTTGCGCCACGCCTCGCCGCGGACGTCGAGCGCGGCGTGGTGGGCGATCCGGTAGGCCCACCCGCGCAGCGAGGCCTCGCCGCGGAAGTCCGGCAGGCCGCGCCACAGGTCCTCCGCGAACTCGGAGAACGCGTCGCCGGCGAGCGCCTCGTCGCGGAGGATCGATCGCAGGTAGCGGAGCACCTGCGGGCCGATCCCGCGCAGCGCCTCGGTGGCGGCGGCCGCGGGGTCCTGGGCGGCGAGCGCCTTCACCCGCGCCTCGAGCTCGATGGCCGGCATGGGCCGAGCGTACCGGACCGGCGTGGGCGATCGCCACCCTGGCCTCGCTCAGCAGGCGTGCCCCTGCATCGCCGCCGCGCAGGCCTCCGCGTGGAGCTGGGCGTCGCTCGGCGCGTGCCACACCTGGGACAGGAATCCAGCCGAGAGCGCGGCGCACAGCGCGGCGATCCAGAGCCCCTTGACCAGGGCGGGCATCCGCCCGTGGACGTGGAACGCGGGGACCTCGGCGGCGGGGACGGCGGCGGTGTTCGTCATGGTGGCCCTCTCCTCGACCGGCGCCAGCGCGGCGCCTTCGGGAGAGAGGACGGGAGGCGGGGCGAGATCTGACAGCAGCACCCTTCGGGGCCACCGGGGCCGGACGATCGCCGGGGCGCGCGGTCAGTTGAGGAGCGGCCGTCGGCGCGGCGAGGGCGGCGCGGGGAGCTGCTCCGCCTCCAGCCCCTCGCGCGTGAGGAGGAAGCGCACCTTGCCCGAGCCGCGCTCCGTCTCGAGCTCCGCCTCGAAGGCCGGGCCGCCGATGGTGCCGAGCAGCAGGTCCTTCTTGAGGTTCACGACCCGGCCCTGGACGAGATCGCCCGCGACCGGCGTCACGCCGGCGTTGCGGCGCAGCAGCTCGAGCGCGGCCTGGTGCAGCGTGCCGGCCAGCGCCGGGGTGAGCGGGATGGTGCTGAGCAGCACGGAGATGAGCCGCCACGAGGGCGTGGAGCTGGCGCTGGCCACGGCGCCGACCCTAAGCCCTCCCTCAGGTCCGCCGCAACCGGCGCCATCGTCGCCGCGCGGCGCCGACCCAGCGCCCCAGCGCCGAGACCCCTGCGCGCCCGGCCGAGGCTCCCTTGGCGGTGGGTGGCGAGGCCTGCGTCGATCCGCCACCCAGGTGCCGGAGGACCCGCGGCCCTCCGCCGGCACGGACCCTGCGTTTCGTGGGCCCCCGCGCCTCCTTTCGCCCTCGACGCAGGGCGAAATCGGGGCCGGTCCGCTCATTGCACTGAGGGTCGAGGTGAGGCCGTGTCGACCACGCGCCAGGCCTCGCCGTGCCGGGACCTCCCGCACGCAGGCGCACGCACACTCCCGCGAACGGGGAGAGGAGGCAACATGAGCACGTTTCGAGTTGCGAGTCCCGCCCGGCGCCGGGCGCTCCGCGCGGTGATCGCGGCGGGGGCGGCGCTGCTGGCGCTGCCCGCCGCGGCGTCCAACACCGCCAGCGGCACGGCGAACGCGGAGGTGGTGCAGCCCATCGCCATCGCCGCCGTCCAGACCCTCGAGTTCGGCAAGCTGGTCGCGGGCACCGGCGGCACGGTCGCCGTGTCGGTGGCCGGCGCCCGCACCCCGTCGGGCGGCGTGATCGCGCTCGCCTCCCCGGCGCCGCGCGCCGCGACCTTCACGGTCACCGGCGACTCGGGCGCGGCGTACACGGTCACCCTGCCCGCCGACGGGAGCGTCACCCTCTCCGACGGCGCCTTGCACACCATGGCCGTCGACAGCTTCACGAGCGACACCACCGGCACGATCACGGGCGGCAGCGTGACGCTCACCGTGGGCGCGACGCTCACGGTCGGGAACGGGCAGGCCCAGGGCGCGTACACCGGCACCTTCCCGGTGAGCGTGGATTACCAGTGACCGCCCGCCGCCGCTGGCTCGCCGCCGCGGCGGCGGTGGTCGTCCCCTGCCTCGGCGCCGCGCTCGGCATCGCGGTGGCTCCGGGGCAGGGGCTCTCCTTCGGCGCGTTCGCGGCGGGGAGCGGCGGCGCGGTCACGGTCTCGCCCACCGGCAGCCGCGCCGCGACGGGGGGCGTGGTGCTCCTGTCGGCCAGGCCCGGGGCGGCGGCGACCTTCACGGTCACCGGAGATCCCGGGCTGAGCTTCGGGCTCACCCTGCCGGCGGACGGGGCGGTGGCGCTGACGAGCGGCGCGCACGCCATGGCGCTGAGCGGGTTCACCTACCTGCCGGCCACGCTGAGCCTCGGGGCCGGGTCGCAGGTGGTGTCGATCGGGGCGACGCTCGCCGTGGGCGCGCAGCAGGCCCCCGGCAGCTACGCGGGCACGTTCGACGTGACCGTCAACTACCAGTGAGGAACGGACGATGGCGCAGGCGCGAGCGACGGAGTGGGCGAGGGCGAGGGCGCGCGGGCTCCTCGCGGCCGCGGCGCTGGCGGCCCTCCTGCCCGGCGGCGCCCGCGCCGACCAGGAGCTCATGCTCTTCCCGACGCGCCTCGTGCTCGCGGCGGGCCAGCGCGCCGCCCAGCTCACGGTGGTGAACCGGGCCGCGAAGCCGGCGACGTTCCAGGTGGCGCTGGTGGAGCGGCGCATGGACGAGGTGGGCCAGCTCGTGCCCGCCCCGGAGCCGGCGCCCGGCGAGCGCTTCGCGACGCCGCTGCTCCGCTTCTCGCCCCACCAGTTCACGATCGCCCCCGGGGCGGAGCAGGTGATCCGGGTGCAGGTGCGCCGGCCGGCCGACCTCGAGCGCGGCGAGTACCGGTCGCACCTCCTGCTCAAGCGGGTGGCCGAGGCGCGGGCCCAGCCGCGGGCCGGCGGGTTCTCGGTCCAGCTCGAGGCGCTGGTCGGGGCCTCGATCCCGGTCATCGTGCGCCAGGGGCCGCTCGCCGCCACGCTGGCGATCGAGGAGCTCCAGGTGGAGCGGCCGGCCGGAGGCGCCCCCGCGCTGGCCGTGACCCTGCGGCGCGACGGGGAGCGCTCGGTCTACGGCGACCTCGAGGTGTTCGCCCCCGCCCCCGGCGGCCTCGAGCGGAGCGTCGGGAAGCTGCGCGGCGTCGCCGTCTACGTCCCGAACCGCTCGCGCCGCGCCCGCGTGCCGCTCGAGGCCGCCCCGGGCCCCGGTCCGCTGCGCGTCACCTTCCGCGAGGAGCCCACCCGGGCGAAGCCGCTCGCGGAGGCCACCCTCGAGCTGCGCTGAGGACGCGTGCCCCACCTCCCCGCCAGGCTGCGCAGCGGGGCGTGGGCGCTCGGCGCGGCCCTGGCGCTCGCCGCCGCGGCGCCGGCGCGGGGCGCCCCCCGGCCGCCGCGGGAGGAGGCGCTGCTGCTCGAGGTGCACCTCGGCGGGCTCGTCGTGTGCGACGGGCTCCCTGCCTACGCGACGGCTCAGGGCGTCCGCCTGCCGCTCCTGCAGCTCGCGCAGGCGCTCTCCCTGGACATCCACGCGCTGCCCTTCCCCGACCTGGCGGAGGGGTTCGTGCTCGACGAGCGCCGGACCTTCCGGCTCGCGCCCGGGCGGGTGACGCTCGGCGACCGCGTCGAGCCCACCGACCCGGCGCTCCTCGAGGCGCGCGACGACGACGTCTACGTCGCGCTCCCGCTGCTGGAGCGGTGGCTGTCGGTGAAGCTCGAGGTGAAGCCGGAGCTGCAGATCCTGGAGGTGACCGCGCTCGAGCCGCTGCCGGTGCAGGCGCGCCTCGAGCGCGAGGCGCTGGCGGCCCAGCTCGCCCGGCGCGGGCCGCGCGAGCCCGGGGCGGCGCGGCTCGAGGACGAGCGCGCGCTCGTCGCCTTTCCGTCGGTCGACCAGACGCTCTCGGCCGAGGTCCGCCACGACCGCCCCGGCGCCCGGACGTCGCTCCGCTCCACCACCTTCGCGGCCGGCGACCTGGCCGGCGCCGAGGCGTCGCTCTACGCCGGCCTGTCGAACGGGCGCGACGCGGTGGACCTCCGCCCCACGCTGGCGCGCTCGGATCCGGACGGGCGGCTGCTCGGGCCGCTCGCGGCGCGCTACGCCGGCGTGGGCGCGGTGCTGGTGCCCGGGCTGCGCAACGTCTCCTCCGCGGACCCGCGCTGGCTCGGCGCGACGGTGACCAACTACCCGCTCGGCCTCCCCGGGGCGTTCGACCGCTACAGCCTGAGCGGCGCGCTGCGGCCGGGCTGGGACGTGGAGCTGTACCAGAACGGCGCGCTGGTGGCGTACCAGGCGGCGCGTCCCGACGGGACGTACGCCTTCGACGAGCTGCCGCTCCTGCTCGGGCAGAACGAGTACCGGCTGGTCTTCCACGGCCCGTTCGGCGAGCGCCGCGAGGAGGCGCGCAGCCTGTTCTTCGGGCCCACGATGACGAGCCCGGGCGAGGTCCGCTACCGCGTGTCGGCGCAGCGGGACGGGGCGGGCTGCTTGCGCGCGAGCGCCCTCCTCGACGCCGGCCTCGGCCGGCACCTCTCCCTGGCCGGCGGCGCGGCGGTGGTGCCGTACCGGCTCGCCAGCAAGGGCTTCGCCTTCGCGGGGCTGCGCGCCGCCCTGGGCGGCCTCTTCCTGCAGGCCGACCTGGACGTGGCCTCCGACGCCGGGCGGCTGGCGGAGCTGGCGCTCCTGACGCGCCTCGGGGGCGTGAACGTCCGGCTGTCGGAGCTGCTCGCGAGCTCGTTCACGAGCGAGCTGCTCCCGGCCCGGGCAGACCCGCTCGTGCGGCGCGCGACCGCGCGCCTCGACGCGGTGGCCCCCGCGGCGGTGCCGCTCGCGCTCGCGCTCGACCTGCAGCGCGACACGCTCCGGTCGGGCGCCAGCGAGGACACCGTGAACGGGCGCGTCTCGGCCACCGTGGGGCGCACCGCCTTCAGCCAGACGCTGCGCTGGGTGTCGCTCCAGGGCTTCGAGCTGACCGAGGCGGTGACCCGCTTCAGCCGGCGGTTCGGCGCGCTCGCGGTGAGCGGCCAGGCGCTGTGGGAGCTCCACCCCGCCCGCCGGCTCGAGCTGCTCGACCTGCGCGTGGAGCGGCAGCTCGGCGAGGTGCTGCTCCAGGGCGGCGTCGTCTCCCTCCCGCAGAGCCGCGACGAGCGGCTCGTGCTCGCGGCGGTGAAGGCGCTCGGGGCGTTCGGGCTGCAGGTCGCGGCCTCGCTCTCGACCACCGGCGAGGTCGTGGTGGGCACGCAGCTCTTCTTCTCGCTCACCCGCGAGCCCCGCGAGGGCGGGCTCGTGGCCGACGCGCAGCCCGCCGCCGGCGCGGGGGCGCTCTCGGCGCGGGTGTTCCTCGACCGGAACGGCAACGGGCGGCTGGACCCGGGCGAGCCGGTCATCCCCGGCGCGCGCCTGCTCGTGAACGGCTCGGCGGCGGGCCCCGCGACCGACGCGCGCGGCGTCGCCTTCCTCCGCCAGCTCCCGGCCTACCAGCCGGTCGAGGTCGCCGTGGACGAGGCGGCGCTCGAGGATCCGCAGTGGAAGGCGGGCGCGGGCGGGCTGACGGTGCTCGCCCGGCCCGGCAAGAGCCAGCTGGCCGACCTCCCGGTGATCCCGACCGCGGTGGTGGAGGGCACGGTGTCCCTGCGCGAGCGGCGCGCGCAGCGGCCGCTCGAGGGCGCCGAGGTCCTGCTCCTCGACGCCGCCGGCGAGGTCGCCGGGCGCGCCCGCACCTCGTACGACGGCTGGTACGCGTTCGAGGGCGTCCGCCCGGGCGTCTACCGCCTGCGGCTGTCGGACGCCACCGTCCGGGAGCTCGCGCTGGCGTCGCCGGCCGAGCGCGAGATCGAGGCGCTGGAGGACGGCGGCGCCGGAGACCGCGCGCTGGTCGTGACGCGCGCGGCGCGCTGAGGAAGGCGAGCGCGGTCGCCGTGGGGCGCTGTGCGGCGCTGTGGGGTCGATCGCCCCGCGCCGCCGGCGTCCCCTGCGCGCGGTGCGCGCCCGCCCGCGGCGCCCGCGAGCAGGGGGCATCCGCGCGCCGCAGGACCCGCTATCATCTTCACCCATGGACGACGCGGCGGGACGCGACGGCTCCGGCGGTGCTCCGACCCGCTACCTGCCCGCGGGGCGCACCGACCCCGCGGCGCTGGCGGCGGAGCTGGCCCAGGCGGCCCGGACGCCCCTCCTGACCGCGCTCCTCCAGGCCAGCGGCGCGGCGGCGGTGGTGCTCGACGGGCATCGCCAGATCGTCGCCGTCAACGCCGCCTACCTCGGCCTCGCCGGCGTGGAGCGGCCGGAGGACGTGCTGGGGCTGCGCCCGGGCGAGGCGCTCGCCTGCGCGCACGCGGACGACGGCCCCGACGGCTGCGGCACGGGGCGCGCCTGCGCCTCGTGCGGCCAGGCCGTCGCCCTCCTCATCGCGGGGCGGGCCGGCCGCGCCGAGGAGCGCACCTGCCACCTGGCCCGGCGCTGGGCCGGCGCGGAGGAACACCTCGAGCTGCGGGCGCGCGCCGCGCCGCTCGAGCTGGAGGGGGCGCGGTTCACGGTGGTCTCGCTCGTCGACGTGACCCGGGCCAGCCAGCGGGCGCAGCTCGAGCGCGTCTTCCTGCACGACCTCGCGAACCTGGCCATCGGGCTCAAGTCGGCGGGCGAGGTGCTCCGCGATCCGCTCGACCCCGGCGAGGCCGTCGAGGCGGCCGACGACGTCGTGGTCCTGAGCGAGCACCTGGTGCGCGAGGTCCACCTGCAGCGCGCCATGACCCGCGGCGAGCCCGGCGCGTACGCCGCCAGCCGGCGCCCGGTGCCGGTGGCCGCGGCGCTCGACCTCGTCCGGCGCACCGTCACCGGCCACCCGGCGCACGAGGGCCGGCGCCTCGCGCTCGGCGCGGCGCCGGAGGGGCTGGCGGTCGTCACCGACCCCGCGCCGCTGCAGCACGTCCTCGTGAACATGGTCGTGAACGCGCTCGAGGCGACGCCGCGCGGCGGGACGGTCCGCCTGGTGGTCGACCGGCTGCAGGACGCCGTCGCGTTTCGCGTCTGGAACCCCGGCGCGATCCCGGCCGCCGTCGTGCCGCGCATCTTCCAGCGTCACTTCACCACCAAGCGCGGCGAGGGACGCGGCCACGGGACCTACTCCATGAAGCTCTTCGGCGAGCGCCTCCTCGGCGGGAGGGTGCGCTTCACCACCTCGGCCGCCGACGGGACCTGGTTCGAGCTCCTCCTCGAGGCGTAGCGGGCGGGCGGCGCGCCTCGCCAGGAACACGAAGGGCCGGCCGCCCCGGATCGCTCCGGAACCACCGGCCCTTCAGAGTGGGCGCTGCAGGTTTCGAACCTGCGACCCCAGCCGTGTGAAGGCTGTGCTCTACCGCTGAGCTAAGCGCCCTGACTGAGAAAACGGGGGCGGAGTATGCCGACGAGGGCCCCGGGGTGTCAACGTGAACCGTCGCCGTCGTCAGGACCGGCGCCGCCGCCCGCCTCGAGCTTCTCGGAGAGCTCCCGCGCCTTGCGCTTGAGGCGCGCCACCTGCTTGCGGAGCTCGTGGTAGTCGGGGCGCGCGGCCAGGCCGGCGGCGTGCAGCGCCCGCTCCTGGACGGCCTCGAACGTCCGCAGCCCGCGCTGGGCGAGGCCGACCGCGCGCGCCACCGCCTCCTGCCCGCGCGGGTCGGACAGGACCGCGCCCGCGGCCCGGCTCACCGCCCGCGCGCCCTGCTCCAGGAGCCCTCCCGCGATCCCCTTGCTCAAGGCGTCCTCCCCTCGTCGACGAACTCGGTGGCGACGCTCGCCAGCGCGGCGTCGACGAGAGGACGATAACCGGCCCGCCGCACCAGCGCCTGCAGGTCGCCCTCCACCCGGACGCGGCCGCTGAGCGCCGCCCGCACGGGGTCCTCGCCGCGCAGGAGCGCCTTCCAGACGCGGTAGCTCGCGCGCACCACGTAGGCGGGCGCGAGCTCCCACAGCTCGTCCTCGTCGGCGAGCACGCGCACCACGGCGATCCGGCCGCGCTCCTGCCGCCCGTACACGGCGAAGGCGCGCGGCAGGTGCGGCGGCTCCGGCTCCACCACCGCCGCCAGGTCGGCGCCCAGCCCCGCGAGCGCCTGCGCCAGCGCGGGCTGACGGTTCGCCGCCTCGACCACCGCCTCGACCCAGGGCCGCGAGGGGAAGAGCACGCCGCACCGCCTCAGGCGCCGCGCCGCAGCCAGCCGAAGAGCCCGCCGCCGCGCCGCACCTCGGGGTCGCTCGGCTCGGCGCCGTGGCGCGCGGCCCGCTCCGCCAGCGCGCGCCGCAGCGCCTCGGGGGTGTCGCGGGTCGCGAAGTCCACCTGCCGCATGCCCTGCTCGGGGTCGTCGAAGACCACCTTGAGCAGGCACTCCTCGTCGAGCTTGAAGTCCACGCGGCGGCCGGTGGCGGCGGCGGGGAGCCGGATCGAGCCGAGGAACTCGTCGTCGACGATGTCGTCCGAGTCGCCCTGGTAGATGTCGAGCTCGATGGGCTGCCCCGGCTCGCGCGGCGGCGGCAGCCGGAAGGAGCGCGAGCACGGGATGGCGTTGTTCTTCTCGAGCAGGCGGCGGAAGCGGTTCTGGGGCGTGCCCACCCCGATGGGCATGGAGAGCACGTCCACCAGCGTCACCGAGTCGATCTGGTCGAGCGAGTCGCCGAGCAGCGCCGCGCCCAGCGCGACACACTCGTCGGGGTGGACGCCCTTGCGCGGCGGCTTCCCGAAGTGCTGGCGGATCTTCTCCTGCACGAGCGGCATCCGCGACTGGCCGCCCACCAGGATGATCTCGTCGATCTGCGACGGCTGCAGGCCCTTCTCGGCCAGCACCTGGTCGCAGATCTGGAAGGTGCGGTCGACGAGGTCGACGGTGAGCTCGTCGAGCTGCGAGCGCGAGAGCGGCAGGCGCAGGTCGAGCGGCCGGCCCTTCTTCTCCTCGATGAAGGGCAGCTCGAGCGACGCGTGCGGGATGAGGGTGAGGTCGATCTTGGCGGCCTCGGCCGCGCCCTTGATGCGCTGCATGGCGATGGGCGAGCCGGCCAGGTCGATCTTGTGGTCGCGCCAGAACGCCTCCAGCGCGTAGTCGATGATGCGGTTGTCGAAGTCTGCGCCGCCGAGGAAGGTGTCGCCGCCGGTGGCGAGCACCTCGAAGACGTTGCCGTTGAGCTGCAGCACCGAGACGTCGAAGGTGCCGCCGCCCAGGTCGTAGACCAGGATCTTCTGGTCGAGCCCGCGGTTGAAGCCGTAGGCGAGCGCGGCGGCGGTCGGCTCGTTCACGATCCGCTTCACCTCGAAGCCCGCCAGCCGCCCCGCCTCCTTCACCGCCTGGCGCTGGTTGTCGTTGTAGTAGGCGGGCACCGAGATGACCGCCTCGCCCATGGGCCGGCCGAGGAACGCCTCGGCGATCTTCTTCACGTGCTCCAGCACGAGCGCGGAGACCTGCGGCAGCGTCCGGACCTCGTCGCCCAGCGCCACCGCCGCCTCGCCGTTCGGCCCCTCGACGATGTCGTACGAGTAGTAGCTGCGCAGCTCCTGCACCACCACCGAGTTGAACTTGCGCCCGATGAGCCGCTTCGCCCCGTAGATCGTCTTCTTGGGGTTCGTGACCATCTGGTCCTTGGCGACGCCGCCCACCAGGAACTCGCCCCGGTCGGAGAGCGCCACCACGCTCGGCAGGACCAGGCTGCCCTTGTCGGTGGGCACGACGCGCGGGATGCGGTTCCGCACGTGCGCCACGCAGGTGTTGGTGGTGCCGAGGTCGATGCCGAGGATGGGCTTCTCGCGAGGGGGCGCGCCGGCCATGCGCCAGGTGTAGCACGAACCCCCGGGCCCCGCGCTCGGCCCCGGGGCCGGCGCGCCTGTGGGCCCGTGCAGCGACGGCAACCACCTCGGGGCCTGTCTCCACACCGCCGCCCGCGCGAAAGGCCGCCGGCCTCGTCACGCTCCGTGATAGGACCCGCCGTCACACCCACGAGCTCTCCCTGGGAGGGGACGACCATGGCCTTCGATTCGAGCCTGCAGCTGCCTCGCGAGCGCACCCTGTTCAAGCTGGGCGCGGTGTTCTCGGGCCTCGCGTGGACCGCGCTCGTGGTGTCGATCGTCGGCCTCCTCTACGGAGCGCTCATCGGCCTCTTCGTGCTGGCGGCGCGGGCGCTGTTCCTCGCCCACGTGCGCGGCAACGGGGTGCGTGTCTCCGAGCGCCAGCTGCCGGAGGTGCACGCGAGCGTGAAGGCGGCCGCCGAGCGGCTCGGGCTGGACGGGGCGCCCGAGGTCTACGTCGTCCAGGGCGGCGGCGCGCTCAACGCCTTCGCCACCCGGCTCTTCTCGCGCCGCTTCGTCATCCTGCTCTCGGACCTCCTCGACCAGTGCCAGGACCCGCGGCAGCTCGACTTCCTCGTCGGGCACGAGGTCGGGCACCTCGCGGCCGGCCACCTCCGCTGGAGCACCTTCCTGCTCCCGTTCCACCTCGTCCCCTGGCTCGGCGCAGCCTACAGCCGCGCGCGCGAGTACACCGCCGACCGGTGCGGGCTCAGGGTGGCGGGCGACCTCGAGCAGGCCGCCCGCGCGCTGCTGGTGCTGGCCGCCGGTGGCCGCGTGGCGAGCCGCGCCGACCTGGGCGCCTTCACCGCCCAGCACAGCGAGACCGGCGGCTTCTGGATGGCGGCGCTGGAGCTCTCCGCGACCCACCCCTACCTGTGCAAGCGGGTCGTCGCGCTGCAGCAGGTCTCCCAGGCGCAGGCGAGCGCGGGCGTGCGGCGCCACCCGCTCGCGTGGCTCGTGTCGCCGGTGGTGGGCGGGCTCGCGGGCGGGCCCGCGGCGGCGCCGCTCTTCGCGGTCGCCATGATCGGCATCCTGGCGGCGATCGCCATCCCGAACTTCCTCCGCTACCAAGAGCGGGCGCGGCACGGCGGGCAGGCGGCCGCGGTGGGCGAGGCGAGCGCGGCGGGGATCACCGCCGAGGAGCGCGCCTCGCTCGAGTGGGTGAAGCAGGTGCGGCTCCAGATCGAGCAGCGCGAGCGCCAGAATGCGAAGCGCGCGCGGTGAGTGACCGCGGCCCGGGAGGGCGCTGCTGGCGCCGGCGCGCCGTCAGAACGGCACGTCGTCGCCGCCCTCCGGGTCGTCCGGCCCCGGCCCCTCCCCGCCTGCGGGCGGCCGGGGCTCGGGCGCCTTCCCGAACAGGAGCGGGATGACGCGCGCGCCTTCGGTGCCGGCCACGCCGGAGGGCAGCGCGGCCGGGTCGTTCGCGGCCGGCAGGGCGGGCACCGCGGCGGGCTCGTCGAGCTGCCAGCGCTCGTACACCGGCGGCTCGCCGGGCAGCTCCTCCACGAAGCGGGAGGCCTTCAGCACCACCCGCTCCCGGTCGCGGGGCGCGGCCATGATGGGGAAGCAGAGGTAGAGCTCGTCCTTGGCGCGGGTGCAGGCGACGTAGAAGAGGCGCCGCTCCTCCTCCTCGCCGTCGCGGTCGCGGAGCGCCTGCGCGCTCGGGAAGCGGCCGTCGGCGAGCCACACCAGGAACACCGCCCGCCACTCCAGCCCCTTCGCCTGGTGCACGCTCGAGAGCACCAGCTTCTCGTCCGGCTCAACCCCCTCGGAGACGGTCTCGGCGGAGAGCTCGCTGAGGAGCGCGATCTCGGAGAGGAACGCCTCGGTGCCCTCGTAGCCGCGGGCGTACTCGGCGAGCTGCCGGAGGTCCTCGAGGCGCGAGTCGGCGTTCACGAACTCGGCCTTGAGCCGCTCCTCGTACCCCTCCGCGAGCACGAGCTCGATGGCCTCGCCGGGCAGGTCGGAGGTGGGGGCGCGGGCGAGCTTCCGCAACAGGTCGCACAGGCGCCGGTAGCCGGCGCGCCCCTTGGGCGGGACGTGCCCGGCCACGTCGGGCGAGAGCAGCTCGTCGACGCCCCCCTCCCCGCCCCGGCGCCGGGCGGCGAGCGCGCTCCACACCGCGTCGGCGGTGGCGCTGCCGATGCCGGGCGCGAGCCGGAGCGCGCGCTTCAGCGCCAGCTCGTCGCCCGGGTTCTGCGCGAAGCGCAGGTGCGCGAGGACGTCCTTGATGTGCGCCGCCTCGAAGAAGCGCACCCCGGAGCGGACGACGAACGGGATGCCCCGCCGCGCCAGCTCGAACTGGATCTCCATCGCGTGGTGGTGGGCGCGGTAGAGGACGCACATCTCCGGCAGCGGCACCCCCTCGTCGCGCAGCTCGAGGATGCGCTGCGCCACGAACTCCGCCTGCTGCTGCACGTCCCGGCACGGCACCAGCGCCGGCAGCGCGCCGTCGGGCCGGACGCTGGTGAGCGCCTTCTCGAACTGCTTCACGTTGTAGGCGATGGAGGCGTTGGCGAGCTCGAGGATCTGCGGCGTGGACCGGTAGTTGACGGTGAGGTCGAAGCGCCGGGCGTCCGGGTAGCGCTCCTCGAAGCCGAGGATGTTCTGGAAGTGCGCGCCGCGGAAGCCGTAGATGCACTGGGCGTCGTCGCCCACCACGCACAGGTTGCGGTTGGCGCCGGCGAGGAGGTCCACCACGTCCCCCTGCAGCTTGTTCGTGTCCTGGTACTCGTCCACCAGCACGTGCTGGAAGCGTTCGGCGAGGAGCCGCCGCACCGGCTCGTGCTCGACCAGCAGCACCTTCCAGTTCATGAGCAGGTCGTCGAAGTCCATCGCGTTGATGGCCTGCTTGCGCTCGGCGTAGCGGCGCGCCACCCGCAGGACGTCGTCGGCGAGCGGCAGGAACTGCGGGCGCTGGTCGGCGAGCACCTCGGCGAGCGGGGTCTGGGTGTTCACCGCCATCGAGACGAGGTCGACGACCACGTCCGCCTTGGGGAAGCGCCGTGCGCCGACGGCCAGGCCGCAGTCGGCGATGGCGGCGCTCATGACGTCCTTCGCGTCCTCGCGGTCGAGGATGGAGTAGCCCTTCGCGTAGCCGAGCGCGGGGGCGTGCTCGCGCAGGACCCGGTGGGCGACGTGGTGGAAGGTGCCGCCCCACAGCTGCCGGGTGTCGGTGCGCGCCACCTCCTCCACCCGGCGCAGCATCTCGCGCGCCGCCTTGTTGGTGAAGGTTAGCAGGAGGATCGACTCGGGCGCGGCGCCCTCGTGGAGCAGCCGCGCCACCCGCCAGGTGAGGGTGCGGGTCTTCCCGGAGCCGGCGCCGGCGATGACGAGGATGGGGCCGCCGCCGGCCTCGACGACCGCCTGCTGCTCCTCGTTGAGGAGCCCGGCGTAGTGGAGCGCACCCTTCGGCCGGGCGGCGGGCTTCAGCTCATAGCGGCGGGACATGGCGGGCGAGCACCACCCTAACCGCCCGGGCTGACAGCCGGATCGGCGCTCCGCCGCGCCTCGGCCACCCGCCGCCGCCGCTCCTCGCCGGTGGCGAGGTAGCCGAGCGCGACCGCGACCGCGATGGCGAGGCAGGCGAGCCACAGCGCCCGCCCGCCCAGCCGGCTCACGACCTGGCCGGCCAGCACCGGCGAGAGGGTGAAGGCCACGCCCCAGCTCATCGAGAACGCGCCCTGGTACCGGCCGCGCAGCTCCACCGGCGCGAGGTCGGCGACGAGCGCCGCCGCCGCCGGGAAGCCCACCACCTCGCCGACGGTCCAGCAGGCGGTCCCGAGCGCGTACACGGGCAGGCCGCCTCCGAGCGCGTTCACCCCGAAGCCGGCGCCGAAGAGGAGCGCCGAGGCGGCGAGGAGCCGGCTCGGGTCGTGCCCGCGCAGCCGCGCGCCCAGCAGCGGCTGGAGCAGCACCACCCCGGCGCAGTTGAGGCCGAGGAGCACGCTGAACGCGCTCGGCCCGAGCCCGTGCGCGGCCATGTCGAGCGGCAGCCCGAGCTGCCACTGGGTGAACACGACCAGCGAGGCGAGGTAGAGCCCGAGGAACACGACGAAGGCGCGGTCGCGCAGGACGCGCGCGAGCCCGGCCAGCGCCGGCTCGTGCCGGACCGCCGCCGGCCGGGTCTCCGGGACCCGCGCCGCGACGAGCCCGGCGAAGAGCAGCGTGGTGCCGGCGTCGGCCAGGAAGAGCGCGCCGAGGCTCCGCTCGGCCACGATCGCCGCCAGGAGCAGCCCCACCGCCATGCCGAAGTTCACGGCCCAGTAGACGAGGCCCCATGCGCGGGCGCGCTCCGCGACCGGCACGACGTCGGTGAGGGCCGCGTGGGCGGCGGGGCGGTAGAGCTCTCCGGCCGCCGAGGAGAGGAACGCGAGCAGCGCGAGCAGCGCCGGCGAGCGCGCCACCACCAGCGCGCCGACGGCGGCCGCCCCGCAGAGGAGCCCTGCGAGCATGACGGGGCGGCGCCCGATGCGATCGGCGAGGAGGCCCCCGAGCGGGCCCGCCACGATGAACCCGGCGCCCCACAGCGACACGACCTGCCCGGCCTCGGCGGCGCCGAACCCGCGCTCGCGCACGAGGTAGATCCCGAGCAGCGCCGCCACGAACGACGCCGCGCGGTTGACGAGGAGGCCTCCCCAGAGCACCCAGAACAGGCCAGGGAGGCCGAGGATCGCCGCGCGCGCGGTCTGGCGCAGGGAGGCCAAGCTTCGCCATGTAGCCGCACCTCGCCGCGGAAACCAAGCGCCCGCACGTTTCGCGACACAAAAATGGACGCGCGCGCGCGGCTGGGTAGCATCGCGGCATGACGGCCTCTCGCTCCAGCGTCGCCGTCGGCCTCGCGCTCCTCCTCCAGGCGTGCGCGGGGACGCCGACCTGGACGCGCCGTCACAGCCTGCCCCCGCCCGCCCAGGAGAACCGGGCCGGTGCTCTCGCAAGGAGCACCGGCCCGGACTCCGGTTTCGCACCGGCGAAGGCGGAGGCGCGGCCCCTCTCCACGGTCCGCGGGGCGAGGCAGATGGGATCCTCGACCTCGACTGCGACGTCGACTTCGACTGCGACCTCGACTGCGAGCTCGACCTCGACCTCGACTGGGACCGCTACGGCGACCGCGACCGCGCCGGACGTGGCGGCGGCGGTCAAGGCGGTCTCGTCGCTCGTCGGGCAGCGGCAGGTGGTGCTCGCGGGCGTCGACTACGGGCCCGGGTGCGCGGCGCTGGCGCGCGCGGCCTTCGCGCGCGCCGGGCGGCCGCTCCCCGCCGAGGCGCGCGACGCGGCGGCGCTGCACGCGCTCGCCCAGGCGCGCGGCGCCCTCCTCCCCACCCGCACCCCCTCCGCCGGCGATCTGGTCTTCCTCGCCGATCGCCCGGGTGGGCCGCCCGTCCACGTCGGCGTCGTCGAGCGCGCGGAGGCGGACGGCACGGCCGTCGTCCTCCACCGGGTCGCGCGCGGGGTGCTGCCGGTGCGGCTCAACCTCGCCTACCCGTCCCGGAGCGACGACCCCGCCACCGGCAAGCACATCAACGACGCGCTGCGCGTCGGCGCACGCGCCGTCCCCGCCGGCAGCCTGGTCGTGAGCGTCTCGGATCTGCTCCGGCGGCGCTGAGCCTCACCAAGGCGCGCGCGTCGCCTCGTCCGGGTGGTGCCGCAGGTAGCGGTCGGTCACCACCTCCATGAACGCGATCGCACCCACCGCGCCGGCGAGGCTGCCCGCGGTCGCGAGGCCGGACGAGAGCGACGAGAGCATCCCAGGGACGAAGGCGCCGGCGACCGTCGCGCCGCCCCAGGCGCCGGTCACCCCCAGCGTGAAGGCCGACGCGGGTCCGACGCGGTGCTCGCCCGGCAGCCAGAGGTGCCCGAACGCGACGGCGAGGCCGAGGAGCGTGAAGAGCGCGAAGTCCATCCACCTGTCATGCTGGTGATGGACCGGGCCCCTCGCCTGCCGGCGCGTCCCTAGGACACGCGGCCGTGCTCCACCCGCCCGCCCACCACGGTGGCGACGACGGGGAGCTGGCCGAGCCGTTCGGCCGGGACCTCGAGGACGTCGCCGCCGAAGGCGGTCAGGTCGGCGTCGGCGCCCGGCTGCAGCACGCCGCGCCGCCCCTCCGCGAAGGAGGCGAAGGCGGGGCCCCAGGTGAACCCGTGCAGCGCCTCGAGGCGCGTGAGCCGCTCGGCCGGGTGCCAGGGCTCCGCGGCCCCGGCCGGCCGGCGCAGCTCGGCGGCGCGGAGCCCGAGCCGCGGGTCCGGGCTCTCCACCGGGAAGTCGGAGCCGAGCGCGAGCGGGATGCCGCGCGCCAGCACCTGCCGCCAGGCGTAGGCGCCGGCGAGCGCGGGCGAGCTCCCGCCCAGCCGCGCGGCGACCCAGGGGGCGTCGCTCACCGCGTGGAGCGGCTGCATGGAGGCGACGGCGCACGCCTCGCGCATGTGGTCGAGGTCCTCCGCGCGCGCGAGCTGCAGGTGCTCCACCCGCGGCCGGAGCCGGGACAGGTCGTGCTCGCGGCCCAGCTCGACGAGCGCGGCGATGACCTCGCGGCAGGCGGCGTCCCCGATGGCGTGGACGGCGGGCTGGAAGCCGCCGCCCGCCACCAGCTCGAGCCGCGCGCGCAGCGCCTGCGGCGGCGTGAGGAACAGCCCGCGGTTCCCGGGGTCGTCGGCGTAGCCGTCGAGGAGCGCCGCGCCGCGGCTGCCGAGCGCGCCGTCGGCGAACAGCTTCACGGCCCGGACGTCGAGGCGGCCGATGGCCGGCGTGGCGGACCAGCGCGCCAGCTCGGCGCGCAGCGCCCCCTCCGGCTGGCCGCCGTCGATCATGGCGTACACCCGGAGCGGCAGCGCGTCGCCGTCGGCCAGGCCGGCGTAGCAGCGCAGCACCGAGGAGGTGCAGCCGGCGTCGTGGACGGCGGTGAGCCCCAGCCGGACCAGGTCGGCGAGGCCCAGGCGGAGCAGGCGCTCCACCTCGCGCGCCGAGGGGTGCGGGATGCGCCCGTGGACGAGGTCCTGCGCCGCGTCCACGAGCAGGCCGGTGGGGCGGCCTCGCTCGTCCCGCGCGATCCGGCCGCCCGGAGGGTCGGCCGTGCCGGGCCCGATCCCGGCCAGGGCGAGCGCCCGCCCGTTCACCCACGCCATGTGGCCGTCCACCCGCTCGAGGAGCACCGGGTGGTCGGGCACCGCGGCGTCGAGCGCGGCGAGGCCCGGGAAGGCGCCGCCGGGCCAGCGGTTCTGATCCCAGCCGCGGCCGCGCACCCAGCTCCCCGGCGGGAGCGCGCGCGCCCGCTCCGCCGCGAGGGCCGCGCAGGCGGCCTCGTCGCGCGCGCCGGAGAGCTTCACCTCCTCCAGGGAGCGGGCGTGGAGCAGCACGTGGCCGTGGGCGTCGGCGAGGCCCGGGACGGCCGAGCCCCCCGCCAGGTCGAGCACGCGCGCGCCCGGCGCGGCGGCCGCGCGGCAGGCGGCGGCGCTCCCCAGCTCCAGGACGCGGCCGTGCCTGGCGAGCAGCGCCTCGGCGCGCGGGCGCGCCGGATCGAGCGTGTGGATGGTCCCGAGGACGAGGAGATCGGGGGTCATGGGCGCAGCGTACCGCGCCTCGGGCCCGGCGGGTCAGGCCGTCGGCACCCCCGGCACGTCGGGCGCCGCCCGGCGCGTGCGGCTCCAGGCGGCGCGCTGGGTGCCGCTCACGAACCGCCACAGCCCCACCGCCAGCGCCGCGTTCATGGAGACGAAGTACCAGGCCAGGGCGGCAGGCCGGCGCCACGGGCCGGACGGGCGACGCCGGCCCGCCAGCGCCAGCCCGTAGAACGCGAGCTGGGCGAGGAGCAGCGCCCTGGCCGCGAGGCCTCCGGTGACGGCCAGCGCGAGCGAGCCGGCCAGCGCCGCCGCGAGCAGGAAGGGCGCGAGCCACCGCAGGAGCTTGTGCGAGACGAAGGCGAAGGGCAGGAACCCGAGCCGAGGGTCGAGCGCCTCCGGCACCAGCGCCAGCGCCTGCCAGTCCCCGGCCCCGATCCGCGCCCGCCGCGCGAAGTCGGCCGCGACCTCCTCGGTGGTCTCCTCGTACGCGACCGCCTCCGGGTCGTAGGGGATCCGCCAGCCGCGCGCCGCGATGCGGATCGGCACCACGAAGTCGTCGATGATGGTGGTCTCGCGCAGCGGCCGGAAGAGCAGCCGGCGCACCGCGTACAGCCCGCCGTTCGCGCCCAGCACGCAGCCGAGCTTGCCCTCGTGGTACTTGAGGACCGTCTCGTACTTCCAGTACAGGCTCTCCTGGTAGTCGCGCTTCACCCGGTTGTAGAGGCGCAGCCGGCCGACCACCGCGCCCACCGAGCGATCCTGGAAGTGGCGCGCCAGGGCCTTGGCCGCACCGCGCTCGAGCAGGGTGTTGGCGTCGGTGAGGAGCACCACGTCGCCCCGCGCCCTCGGCACGAGGCGCGACAGCACGGCCGCCTTCCCGGCGCGCGGCGCCTCGACCACCGTGACGCGGGCGCCGCCGGCCGCCCGCGCCAGCTCCGCGGTCCGATCGCTGCAGCCGTCGCACCCGACCACCACGTCGAGGAGCTCCGGTGGGTAGTCGAGCGCGAGGCAGTTCTCGACCTTCTGCCGGATGCAGGTCTCCTCGTCGTGCGCCGCCACCACCACGGTCATCGAGGGCCAGCGGTCGTCGCGCCGCCGCGACCGCCGGTCGGGCCCGCCGGCGAGGAACCGGGCGCCGCTCACCGCCTCCCGGAGCCCCGTCCAGACGACGAGCACCAGCGGATACCCGAGGTAGCTGTAGGCGACGAGGCCCAGGCAGGCGAGGACCAGCAGCTCCATGCGCCCGAAGGACAGCAAGCGGCGGGCCACCGCGCCGCGGCGCGCGCGGGCGCCCTTCCGGGCGCCGCGAGCCCCGTCAGGGAGGAGAGGCCTGAGAACTTTCGTTCCGCGGGTGAGGCGCCGCCGCCTCCGGAGGCGGCGAGCCGGCGGGCACCCGCGCGCCCGGCACCGGCGCCGCCGCGCCTCCGCGGGCGTCCCCGCTGGTGAGCTCGGCGCGCAGCGCCCGGGCGTCCTCGTGGTCGCGGTTGGCGGCGAGCAGGGCGTCGAGCGAGGCCACGGCCGCCTCGACCTTCCCGGCGCGCGCCAGCGCCTCGGCCAGCGCGAGCCGCGCGCGCAAGAGCTCCGGGTGCGCCTTCACCAGCTTCTCGAGACGCGCCACCCCCTCGGCGCGCAGCTCCGGGCTCACCGCGCGCGTCTCGCCCGCGCCGACGGCGAGGTCGAGCCAGGGGTCCTTGCCGCGCGCCGGGCGATCGCGCAGCACCGCCTCGGCGGCGCGCGCGGGATCGGTGGCGTACGCCTCGAGCACCGCCCTGGCCCGCTGCACCGAGGGGCGCGCCGCGTCTCCCCGCTGCAGGGAGGCGAGGTCCGTCGCCGCCACGCCCTCCAGCTCCCGCAGCCGCCCCCGGACGACCTCGCGCTGCGCCTCGAGCGCGTCGATCTGCTCCGCCAGCTCCGGCACCGGCGGGCCCACCGGCGCCTCGGTGCGGGCGCGCTCGGCCCGGCGCGCGGCGAGGCGCACCTCGAGGCGCGCGGCCTCGCCCTGCACCAGCCCGAGCAGGAGCGCCCGCGCCAGCACCCGGTCCGCCCTCGCGTCCACCTGGCGCTCGTCGGCCCGCGCCGCGTCGTCGAACGCCAGGATGGCGCGGGTGAGGCTGCCGCGGTCGTCGCGGAGGAGGAGCTGCAGCCCCTCCGCGAGCCGGCCCGCTGCGTCCGGATCGGGCCGCCGTGGGTAGAGGCGCCAGGCGAGGAGCAGCACGGCCACGGCGACGAGCACACCCGCGATCGGCACGAGCGGGAGGCCGCCGGCCCGCGGGCCGCGCCGCGGCAGGACGCCCCCCGGCGCGCGGGCGATGACCGGGCGCGGGCCGCTGGCGGTGACGTCCTCCTCCGGGAACGGGACCTTGCGGATGGGGCGGCCGTCGGCCGTGAAGCGCGGCGCCTCGACCGGCGCGGGCTCCGCGGCGGGCGGCGCGGGGGCGGACCGGACCTCGGGAGCTGCGGCCGACCGCGGAGCGGGCGGGGGCGCCGAGGCCGGCTCTCCAGCCCTCTCGTCCGGCGGGATCGACTTCCCCCCGAGCTCCCCGGCCTCGCTCGCGCCTGCGGCCGACCCAGGTTCCGGGCTCGGGCTCTGGCTCGGGCTCGCGGTCGCAGTCCGGCTCGAGGTCGAGGTCGAGGTCGGTTGAGCGGTCTCACTCGCCGTCGCGGTCGCGGTCGGTCTCGCAGTCGCAGCCGGCTTCGCGGTCGCGTCCGGCTTCGCGGTCGCGTCCGGCTTCGCGGTCGCGTCCGGCTTCGCGGTCGCCTCCGGCTTCGCCGTCGTGCCCGGGCTCCCCCCCCCGCCCGGCGCCTTCCCCTCCCCCCCGGCCGGCTGCGGCCGCTCCGGCCGGGCCGTGAACACGTACTGACACCGGCTGCACTGGACCGGAGCGCCCTCCGGCGGCAGCAGCGCGTCGTCGAGCTCGTAGACGGTGGAGCACTTCTCACAGCGGATGAGCACGAATCCTCTCCAGGGCCGGGAGGATAGCTCGGCTGGCGGCCCCCGCCTACCGCCCTCCCAGCGCGAGGAAGGGCCGGGCCTTGGCCAGCCTGCCCGGGCCTATCCCCCGCACCCGGGTGAGGTCGTCCAGGCTGGTGAACGGCCCGCGCCGGGCGCGGTCCGCCACGGCCTCGGCGGCGAGGCGCGCCGTGAAGCCCGGCACCGGCGCCAGGTCCTCCGGCGTCGCGTCGTTCAGGGGGACCGGCAGGCCCGAGAGGAGCCGCTCGCGGCCGGTCAGCTCGCGGGGCGGACCCTCGTCCGCCGGGCAGCCTACCCAGTGGCGCGGCGCGACGCCGCGCCCCACCGGCGCGCACGCGGGCGGAGGCGCCTGGCGCGCCTGCAAGAGCCGCCACACGCTGGGCGCGAGGGACAGGAGGCAGAGGGCGGCGAGGGCGAGCCGGCGGGCCATCCCGCCGCGCGATGCAAGGTCCGCTCCGCCGTCACCGCGACCGCGGGCGCGCGCGCCGGGGATGCGGCGCGACGTCGTCCTTGGCGAGCTTGTACTCGATGGCGTCCACCAGCGCCTGCCGGCAGGCGTCGAGCAGGTTGTCCGAGACCCCGGCCGTGCCCCAGTGGTCGCGAGCGTCGGCGCTGTCCACCAGCACCCGCACGTCCCCGGCCGTCCCCACGTCGGTGGCGAGGCTCTTCGAGCGCGACTGCACGAGCTTCATGCTGGAGAGCTCGGGGTAGTGCAGCTCGAGCGCCTTGCGGAGCGCCTGGTCGAGGGCGTTCACGGGGCCGACGCCGAGCGCCGCCGCGTGGACGTGCTCGCCGCTCACCGCGAGCTCCACGGTCGCCTCGGTGAACCCGCGCTTCTCCCGGTGCACGTCGAGCACGCGGTACGCCAGCACCCGGAAGTACTCGCGGCGCCGGCCGGCCAGGGCCCGCAGCACGAGGTCGAAGCTCGCCTCGGCGCCCTCGTACCGGAAGCCGCGCCGCTCCCAGGCGGCGAGGCGCTCCAGCACCTGGCGCGCGTCGCGCTCGCCGCGCGCGGGCAGCCCGAGCGCGCGCGCCACCCGCAGCGCCCCCGGGTGTCCCCGCTCGTCGGCCATGGCCGGCCCGGCACGGTTGCCCACCGCCTCGGGGTCGACGTGCGGCGCGAGCTCGTCCGCGCCGCCGGCGAAGGCGTCCTGGCCGACGTAGGGCTGGTCGCGCGACGGCTCGCGATCGACCAGCTCCGCCACGAAGTGCGCCAGCGAGGTGAGCCGCCGGAGCTGTCCGGCCGCGAGCGCCTGGTGCCCGAGCTTGAGCTCCAGCGCCGCGGCGACGGCCACCAGGTCGGCCGCGCCGCACCGCTCGCCGTACCCGTTCACGGTGGCGGCGACGACCGACGCGCCCTTCCCCACCGCCACCAGGCTGTTCGCGACCGCCAGGCCGGCGTCGTCGCGGGCCCGGATCCCGATCGCCGCCGCGCCCGCCGCGCGGCGCGCCGCCGCCACCCCCGCCTCGATCTCGGACGGGAGCGCGCCGCCCCGGACGTCGCCGAGGAGGATCACCTCCGCCCCGGCCCGCGCGGCCGCCTCCACCGCGCCGAGCGCCGCCGCGCCGCCCTGGCGCTGGGCGTCGAAGAACCCGTCGAGGTCCACGATCGCGGCGCGCCCGTCGCGCCGCACCGCCTTCACCGCCGCCGCGAGGGCGCCGCGCCAGCCCGCCGCGGCGCGGCGGCCGGAGGCCAGCGGGACGCGCAGCGTGATCGCGGGGGCGCCGGAGCGCAGCGCCGCCCGCAGCTCGCTACCCCCCCGGCCGCCGGGCTGGAGGGTGGCGCAGGCGCACAGCCGCGCGCCGCCCAGCTCGAGCTGCCGCGCCTCCCGGAAGATCTCGGCGTCTCCGCGCGCGCCCGGCCAGCCGCCCTCGACGAAGGCGACCCCCAGCTCGGCGAGCCGCAGGGCCACCCGGAGCTTGTCGCGGACCGACAGCTGCACCCCGGCCTGCCGCGTCCCCTCCGTGAGGGTGGCGTCGTAGATCGCGATCTTCACGAGCGGGAACGCTAGCCGACCGCGGGCGGAGCGTCGAGGCCCGTCGTCGGCGCGCTCGGGGCGATCAGGGCACCCGCTCGCCCGCGCTGCCCCGGCGGGTGGCGCGCCGCACGGCCTGGCGCAGGCCGGCGTAGCGCAGCCGCGCCAGCGCCTCGGCGGGCGTGAACCAGCCGTGCTCCGCGTGCTCGTCGGAGAGCTGGCAGGTGAAGCCGGGCGGGAGGCGGGCGGCGAAGGCGGTCTCCTCCGCCACCGCCAGGCCGGGCGGCGCCCCGCGCCACAGCCCGGGCTCGATCGCGAAGCCGTGGCGATAGCCGAGCGGCTCGACCGGCGCGTCGGCCCCGGTCTCCTCGAGCAGCTCGCGCCTGGCCGCGGCCTCCGGCGACTCGCCGGGCTCGAGCCGGCCGGTGACGGGCTGCCAGAAGCCGCCGCGCGCCTCGGACCGGCGCAGGAGCAGCACCCGGCCGTCCGCGCCCAGCGGGACCACCGACGCGGTGCGCAGATCCGGCGCCCGGTCCTCGCGGCGGCGGCCGAGGAGCACCGCGAGGTGCGCGGCGAGCTGCTCCTCCACCTCGGCGAGCGGCGGCGCCGCGCGGCCCTGCCCCGCGAGCTCCGCGGCGAGGCTCGTCACCCCGAGCCGCGGATCGGAGATGCCGCAGGGGACGATCACCTGGAAGTGCATCAGGTCCGGCGCGACGTTGAAGGCGAGCCCGTGCGAGGTGATCCAGCGGGCGAGGTGCACGCCGACGGCGCCGATCTTCTTCCGGCCCACCCAGGCGCCGCGGTGCTCCTCGTGCCGCCCCGCCGCGATCCCGTGGTCGGCGCAGGTGCGGATCATCGCCTCCTCGAGCGCGCCGACGTACTTGCGCACGTCGGGGCGGTCGGAGAGGTCGACCACCGGGTAGGCCACCACCTGGCCCGGTCCGTGGTAGGTGACGTCGCCGCCGCGGTCGGTCGGGTGCAGCTCGAACCCCTGCTGCTCGAGCCACGCCGGCGAGGCGAGGACGTTCTTCTGCTCGGCGCTGCGGCCCAGGGTGAGGACGGGCGGGTGCTCGACCAGGAAGAGGTGGTCGGTCGCGGCCGGCTGGCCGGCGCGGACCGCCTCGCCGGCGAGCGCCATGAGCCGCAGCCCGTCCTCGTACTCGACGCGGCCGAGCTTGTGGACGGCGAGGGTCCTCACGCCTGCGCCGCCGCCCCGGAGCGCTCCTTCCGCGGCCGCTCCGGCGCGTTGACCCGGTGGATGGCCTCGCCGAGCGCGCCCTTGCACGCCTCCATGAAGGCCTCCGGCAAGGTCGGGTGGGCGTGGACGGTGAGCCCCACGTCCTCGAGGTAGGCGCCCATCTCCAGCGCCAGCGCGGCCTCGGCGATGAGGTCCGACGCCTCCGGGCCGACGATGGTGGCGCCGAGCAGGAGCTTCGACTCGCGATCGCCCACCACCTTCACGAAGCCGTCGGTGTGCGCGATGGCCACGGCGCGCCCGAGCGCGCTGAAGAAGAACTTTCCGACGATGGGGTCGTACCCTTGCGCCTTGGCCTGCTCCTCCGAGAGCCCGACCGTCGCGACCTCGGGATCGGTGAAGATCGCCGCCGGCATCGACACCCAGTCGCGCACCGACTTGTGCCCGGCGATGACCTCGGCCGCGATCTCACCCTCCTTCGACGCCTTGTGGGCGAGCAGCGGAGGGCCGCACAGGTCTCCGATGCAGTAGACGGACGGCGCGCTCGTCTGCATGCGGTCGTTCACCTCGACGAAGCCCTTCGGGCCCACCTTCACGCCCGCCTTGTCGAGGCCGATCCCCTCGCTGTTGGGCCGGAAGCCGACCGCGACCAGCACCTTGTCGCACGGGATCGCCTGCTCCTTCCCGTCCACCTCGACCTTCACCACGAGCTCACCGCCCTTGCGCTCGAGCCCCTTCGCCTTGGCGTTCACGTGGATGGCGACCTCGCGCTGCTTCAGGCTCTTCTGGACGAGCCGCACCGCCTCCGGGTCGACGCCGGTGAGGATGGTCGGCAAGGCCTCCACCACGGTGACCTTCGAGCCCAGCTTCGCGTACACGGTCCCGAGCTCGAGGCCGATGATGCCGCCGCCGATGACCACCAGGCGCTTCGGGACCTCGGGGAGATCCACCGCCTCCTTGGCGCTCCAGACGTCCTTGCCGTCGAACTCGAAGCCCGGGATCTGCACCGGGCGGGCGCCGGTCGCGACGATGAACGCCGCCGCCTCGAGGCGCGTCTTCTCGCCGCCGCCGTCCACCTCCACCGCGTTCGGCCCGACGAAGGTGGCGGTGCCCTGGATGACGTCGACCTTGTTCCCCTTCTCGAGGACCTGGATACCGCCGACCATCTTCTTGACGACCCCGTCCTTGAACTCGCGCAGCTTCGCGATGTCGAGCTTCGGCTCGGAGGTGATCCCCCGCTCCGCCGCCCCGCGCAGGTCCTCGACCAGGTTGGCGGCGGCGATGAGCGCCTTGGACGGGATGCACCCCCAGTTGATACAGACGCCGCCCAGCGCCTCCTTCTCGACGAGCGCGGTCTTCTTGCCCAGCTGGCCGAGGCGGATCGCGGCCACGTAGCCGCCGGGGCCCGAGCCGATCACGACCGCGTCGTAGGTCTTCGTCGCCATGTGCGCTCCCCTCCGGGAGAGAGAGATCAGGGTCGCGCCGAATATAACGGCCGCGGCCGGCCCGGGAAGGGAAACCGCGCGGCCACCCCGCCCGGCCGTCAGGGCGCGAGGCCGAGCACGAACCCGTCCTGCAGCGCGCCCTGCGCCGCCGCCCCGTGCCCCCCGCCGAAGTCGGCCTGCCCGCGGAAGGCGCCCACCACCACGAGCTGCCCGGCGGGGGTGAGCGCCGCCCCGAGCGCCGCCGCGCCGCAGCCCGCGTCGAGCGTCCGCGCCCACACCGGCTCGAGCTGCGGGGTGAGCCCGCGCAGGCGGTCGCAGCCGGGGAAGCCGAAGAGCACGGCCCGGCCGTGCGGCAGCGCGGCGACCTGCACCACCGGGTCGTTCGCGCTCGCGTCGGCGAGCTCGGCCAGCGTGCGCGGGGTGCCGTCGGGCTCCACCGCCAGCACCACCTGCCGCCGCTCGCCCGCGGCGCCGCCCTGCCCGGCGCCGAACGTCGCGGCGCCGGAGAGGACGCCGGTCGCCGCCGCCGCGCCGTCGGTCAGCGCCGCGAGGTGGCGCAGGTCGAAGCCGGCCGGCAGCTCCCGGCGCCACCGCTCGGCGCCGGCCGCGTCGAGGGCGACCAGCGCGGGAGAGGCGCCCGCCGGCGCCGCTCCCACCACGACGCCGCCGCCGGGCAGCGCGGCCAGGGCGAGGGCGCCGGGCACGGCCACCTGCCAGGCGGGGACGCCGTCCGCCGCCAGCACCGCGACCCCCGCGGCCGCCCCGGTGAGCACGGCCAGCCGGCCCTGCGCGTCCGTCGCGCCCCCGCGCGCCGGACCGCCCGCGACCGGCACCGCCGCGCCGGCGCCGCCGCCGGGGGCGAGCGCGAGGAGCGTGCCCGACGGCATGAGCGCGCCCGTCCCGAGGCCCGGCACGGTGGCCGAGCAGGCGGTGGCGGCGAGGAGGAAGGCGGTGCCGTCCGGCGCGACGCCGAGCACGGAGGCCGCCAGGCTGCACGCGGCCGGCCCGAAGGTCCGGCGCTCCGCGACGGCGCCGTCCGGCCCCAGCCGGAGCACGGTGAGCGCGTCGCTCCCCGAGGCCGTGCCCTGCGCGGCCGCGACCACCGTCCCGCCGCCGGGGTCGGCCGCGACCGTCTGGGCCAGGTCCGCGTAGGGGCCCGCCAGGGTGGCGAGCCACACCGTGTCGCCGCCCGGCCCGAGCTCCGCCGGCGCCCCCGGGCCCTTGCCGCCGTCGCCGGAGCCCGCGTCCGCCGCGCTCGCGCCCGCCGCGGGCGAGCCGCTCCGGGCACAGGCGCCGGCGAGCGCCAGCCCGAGGAGCGCGGCCCGGGCGCCGCCGCCGCGCCGGGGGGACACCAGCGCTACACCATGTCCATGAAGAGGAGGTCGGGCTCCTCGAGGTAGCCGATGACCGTGTAGGCGAAGGCCGCGCCGACGTGGCCGTCCACCACCCGGTGGTCGAACGACAGCGACACGTTCATGATGTCGCGCGCGACGATCTGGCCGTCCTTCACCACCGGCGTCGGGCGGATCCGGTGCACGCCGAGGATGCCGACCTCGGGGAAGTTGATGATGGGGGTGGCGAACAGGCCGCCCTGCGCGCCCAGGCTGGTGATGGTGAAGGTGGAGCCGGAGAGGTCCTCCGGCCGGACCTTGCCCGCCTTGGTCTCCGCCGCCAGCCGCTCGATCTCGCGCGCCAGCGCCATGAGCGAGAGCTTGTCCGCGTGGCGCACCACCGGCACGGTGAGCCCGTGCTCGGTCGCCGAGGCGATGCCGATGTGGTACTCGCGCCGGAGCCGGATCTCGCCGCGCGCCTCGTCGAGCACGGCGTTGAGCCAGGGGTGCTTCTTCAGCGCCGCCACCACCGCCTTCACGATGAAGGGGAGGAAGGTGACCTTCACCCCCTCCTCGCGCGCCTTGGCGGCGATCCGGTCCTTCACCTTCACGAGGTCGCTCACGTCGACCTGCTCCACGAACGTGAAGTGGGCCGCGGTGCGCTTCGACTGCGCCATCCGCTCGGCGATGCGCCGGCGGATGCCGCGCACCGGCACCACCTCGTCGCCGTGCGAGACCTGCTTCACCGGCGCCTGCTCCGGGAGCTGCTCGGCGAAGGGCGCCGGCCGCTGCGGCACCGCCGCGGGGGCGGTGAGCTCGGGCGGCGGGTGGGCGTGGCCGTTGCGGGCGCCGTGCACGTCGTCCTTGAGGACGCGGCCGCCCGGCCCGCTGCCGTGGACGAGGCCCAGGTCGACCCCCAGCTGACGCGCCATGGCGCGGACCGCCGGGGCGGCCAGGACCTTGCGCCCCGACCGCTCCGCCGGGGCCGCCGGCGGCGCCGCCCCGGCCTCCTGCGCCGGCGCGGCCTCCTCCTGCGCCGGGGCCATCACCGACGGCTCCTGCGACGGCTTCACGTCCTCGACCAGCTCGAGCAGCGGCTCGTGCACCTTCGCGACCTGACCCGGCTGGTGGAGGAGCTTCGTCACCGTGCCGCGGCGCGGGGACGGGAGCGTCACGGTGGCCTTGTCGGTCATCACCTCGACGAGCGGCTGGTCCTCGACCACGTGGTCGCCGGGCTTGACGAACCACTGCTGGACCTCCGCCTCCACCACCCCTTCGCCGATGTCCGGCAGGATGAACTTGAAGGTCATGCGAGGGACCTCGGCGGCCGTCAGAAGCGGACGGTCTCGCGGATGGCGCGCAGGATGCGCGGCGCGCGCGGCAGGTACTCGTGCTCGAGCGTGTACGGGAAGGGGGTGTCGAAGCCGGTGACGCGGGCGATGGGGGCCTCGAGCGAGAGGAAGCACCGCTCCTGGATGGTGGCCGACAGCTCGGCGCCGAAGCCGCAGGTGCGCGGCGCCTCGTGCACGATCACCGCCCGCCCCGTCTTCCTCACCGAGCCGAGGATGGTGTCGAGATCGAGCGGCGCGAGCGAGCGGAGGTCCACCACCTCGCAGTCGATCCCCTCCTGCTCCGCCTCGCGCGCCGCCTGGTCCGCCTCGTGCCACATGGCGCCCCAGGCCAGCACCGTCACCTGGTGCCCGGCGCGGGTCACGCGCGCCTGGCCGAGCGGGATGGCGTACTCGCCCTCCGGGACCTCGCCCTTGGCCGCGCGGTAGATGCGCTTCGGCTCGAAGAAGAGCACCGGGTCGGGATCGCGGATGGCCGAGACCAGCAGCCCCTTCGCGTCCTCGGGCGTGGCCGGCACCACCACCTTCAGGCCGGGGGTGTGCAGGAAGTACGCCTCGGGCGACTGCGAGTGGTAGTGGCCGCCGCGGATGCCGCCGCCGTACGGGGAGCGGATGACGAGCGGGCACGAGAACTGGCCGCCCGAGCGGTAGCGGTACTTCGCCACCTCGCTCACGATCTGGTCCATGGCCGGGAAGATGAAGTCGGCGAACTGGATCTCCGGGACCGGCCGCAGCCCGTAGAGCGCCATCCCCAGCGCGGTGCCGATGATGCCGCTCTCGGCGAGGGGCGTGTCGATGACGCGGTCGGAGCCGAACTCCTCGTAGAGCCCCTGGGTCGCGCGGAAGACGCCGCCGAACTTGCCGACGTCCTCGCCCAGCACCACCACGTTCGCGTCGCGCCGCATCTCCAGCTTGAGCGCGTCGTTCACCGCCTGGATGATGTTGTAGGTGGGCATGGGCGGCCTCACGTCCCCCGCCCGCCGGCGACGCGCGGGTCGTCGGCGAGCGCCCGCCGCAGCTCCTCCAGCTGCTCGCGCTGCGGCCGGAGCGGCTCGGCGTAGACGCCCTCGAACATCGTCTCGAGCGGGGGCTTCGCGGGGTGCGCCTCCGCCTCCTGGACCGCGCGCTGCACCTGCTCGCGCGCCTCGGCGGCGAGCCGGGCCCCGGCCGCCGCGTCGAGCGCGCCGCGCTTCACGAGGAAGGCCTCGAGGCGCAGGAGCGGGTCCTTCTTCCGCCACGGCTCGACCTCCTCGGGCGGCCGGTAGGCGCGCGGGTCGTCCGAGGTGGAGTGGCCCTCGAGCCGGTAGGTGACGAGCTCGAGCAGGCTCGGCCCCTCCCCGCGCAGCGCGCGCTCGCGGGCGCGGCGGGTGGCGGCGTGCACCGCCAGGACGTCGTTCCCGTCCACGCGCTCGCCGTGGAGCCCGTAGGCGACCGCCTTCTGGGCGATGGTGGCCGCCGCCGTCTGCCGCTCGCGCGGCACGCTGATCGCCCAGCCGTTGTTCCGGCAGGCGAAGACGACCGGCACCTTGTGCACCCCGGCGATGTTGAGGCCGGTGTGGAAGTCGTTCGAGCTGGTGGCCCCCTCGCCGAAGTAGACGAGCGAGACCATCTCCTCGCGCCGGATGCGCGCCGCCCAGGCCGCGCCCACCGCCTGCGGGATCTGGGTGCCGATGGGGGAGCTGATGGAGGCGAACCGCCCCGGCCGCCACGCCTCGTGGCAGGGCATCTGGTGCCCGAGCATGGCGTCGCCGGCGTTGCCGAGCAGGTCGCAGACGAAGGTCGCGAGCGGGAGGCCGCGCAGCAGCGCCGCCCCGTGCTCGCGGTAGCAGGGGAAGATCCAGTCCTGCTCCGCCATGGCGCTGGCGGTGCCGAAGACCGCCGCCTCCTCGCCGATCGACCCGATGTAGAAGCCGATGCGCCCCTGCCGCTGCAGGCCGACCATGCGCTCGTCGAGCTGCCGGTTCAGCACCATCCAGCGGTAGAGCGCGACCAGCTCGGCGTCGGAGAGCGTCACCTCGGCCGGGTCGGCGGTGGCGTCGTCGCGCAGCACGCGCGCGAGCGGGTACGCCTCCGCCTCGGGGACCGCCGCCGGGGGCGCGGTGGGCGCGGCGCTGCCGTTCGCGCCCCGCCGGCGCGCCAGGGGGCTCACGTCTCGGGGCTCACGCCGCATGACTCGCCTCCGCCGCCGCCGCGCGCCTGCCGCGCCGCCAGCTCGCCCCGCAGGAACAGCTCCGCCGCCCGGTAGCTGGAGCGCACGAGCGGGCCGCTCGCCACGTAGCGGAACCCGTGCCGCTCGCCCATGCGCCGGTACGCCTCGAACCGCTCCGGGGTCACCCACTCCTGCACCGGCAGGTGCCAGGCGGAGGGGCGCAGGTACTGCCCGAAGGTCACGATCTCGACGCCCGCGCCGCGCAGGTCCCGCAGCGCCTCCTCGATCTCGGCCTCGGTCTCGCCCAGCCCCACCATGAGCGAGGACTTGGTGACGAGCGCGGGGAACTCGCGCTTCATGCGCGCCAGCACCGCGAGCGTCTGGTCGTATCCGGCCTTCTGGTCGCGCACCACCGGCGTGAGCCGGCGCACGGTCTCGAGGTTGTTCGCGAAGACGTCGGGCGCGGCCCGCCCCACCGTCCGGACCGCCTCCGGGTCGCCGCGGAAGTCGGGCGTCAGCACCTCGACCAGCAGCCGGGGGATCTCCTTCAGGCGGCGGATGGCGTCCGCGAAGTGGCCCGCCCCGCCGTCGGGGAGATCGTCGCGGTCGACGCTCGTCACGACGATGTAGTCGAGCTGGAGCTGGCGGATCGCCTCGGCCAGGTGCCGCGGCTCGTCGGGGTCGAGCGGCGGCGGGTGCGCCGCCGTCTTCACGTTGCAGAAGCGGCAGCCGCGGGTGCAGACGTCGCCCATGAGCATGACGGTGGCGGTGCCGCCACCCCAGCACTCCGCCACGTTGGGGCAGTGCGCCTCCTGGCAGACCGTGTGGAGGCGCAGCCCGCGCAGGGTCTCGCGCACGCGCTGGTACCGCTCACCGCCGGGGACGCCCACGCGCAGCCAGGGCGGCTTGCGCGCGTCGATCGCGAGCCCGCCGTCCCGCATCCGGGCGGCGAGCTCGCGGCGATCGCGCACCTCTCCCTCGGCCGGGACCACGGGCAAGCTGAGGCTCCTGTGAGGCGTTCGGTCCATGGGTCCCGGCGATGTAGCACGCGTGGCGGGGATTGTCCCTCGCCCGGCGCGGGCCCAGCGCGTGGGAGAAGATATAGCCGGCGCGCGCGCCGCCGCCCCCCTTCCCTCGGGTTCCCAGGGGTTGTGGTATGGTCGCGCCGCGTGAGCCCCTCCATCGCCCAGCGCCCGGGATCTCCGCGCGAGGTCCTGGCCGGGAGCGACGCGCCCGCCGCGCCCACCCGGATCCTGCTCGTCGACGAGGACGCCGCCGCCCGCGACGCCGTCGCAGCGGTGCTGGTCCAGGAGGGCTACGTCTGTGCGTGCGCCCGCACGTCCGAGCAGGCGCTCGCGCTGGCCCAGGCGGGCGAGTTTCACCTCGTGCTGTGCGACGTCGACACGCCGCGGCAAGAGGGGCTCCAGCTCCTCGACCGGCTGCGCGCGGACCAGCCCTCCACGGCGGTCATCCTCCTCACCGGGCGAGGCGACACCGAGGCGGTGGTCGAGGGGCTGCGACGCGGCGCGTCGGACTGCCTGGCGAAGCCGCCGCAGCTGCTCGACCTCGTGCGCGCCATCGAGCGCGCGCTCGCCAAGCGCCGCCTGGAGCTGGCGCGCCACCGCTACCGCACCAGCCTGGAGCGGCGCGTCCGCGAGAAGACGGCCGAGCTCTCGAAGGCGCTGCGCGAGATCGAGTCGGCCTACGCGAGCACGCTCTACGCCCTGGTGGCGGCGCTCGACGCCCGCGAGCACGAGACCTCCGACCACTCGCAGCGGGTGGTGCGCTACACGCTCGCCATCGCCGAGCGGATGGGCCTCCCCGCCGCCGACCTGCCGGACATCGCCCGCGGCGCGCTGCTCCACGACATCGGCAAGATCGGCGTCCCGGACGCCATCCTCCTCAAGCCCGGGAAGCTCCTGCCGCAGGAGTGGGAGGAGATGCGGCGGCACCCCGAGATCGGCCACACCATCCTCCGCTCCATCCCGTTCCTCGAGGTGCCCTCCCGCATCGTGCTGGCGCACCAGGAGCGCTGGGACGGCCGCGGCTACCCGCACGGCCTCGCCGGCGAGGCGATCCCGCTCGGCGCCCGCATCTTCGCCATCGCCGACACGCTCGACGCCATCACCAGCGACCGGCCCTACCGGCGCGGGGGGCCGCTCGAGAAAGCGCGCGAGGAGGTGCGGCGCTACGCCGGGACGCAGTTCGACCCGCGCTGCGCCGAGGCCTTCCTCTCGCTCGACGGGGGGGTGCTCGAGGCGCTCCGCCGGCCGGACGCGCTCGCCGCGGCGGCCGGGGGCAGCCCGTGACCGCGCCCGCCTCCGGCGCGCCGCTCGCCGATCGGCAGGGCCGGCGCATCCGCTACCTGCGCCTGTCGCTCACCGAGGCGTGCAACTTCGCGTGCAGCTACTGCTCGCCCCACCCGCACCGCGCCGGGGACGGGCTCCCGCGCGAGGCCGTCGCCCGGCTGGTGCGCATCTTCGCCGGGCTCGGCGTCGAGCGGGTGCGGCTCACCGGCGGCGAGCCGACCCTGCGCCCCGACCTGCTGGAGGTGGTGGCGGACATCGCGGCCGTCCCGGGCATCCGGGAGATCGCGCTCACCACCAACGGCCAGCTCCTCGACCGGCTGGCGGGGCCGCTCCGCGCGGCGGGGGTGCTCCGGCTCAACGTCTCCCTCGACACGCTCCGGCCCGAGCGGCTCACCCACCTCTCCGGCCGCGCCGCCTCCCTCCCGCGGATCCTGGAGGGCCTGGCCGCCGCCGGCCGGGCCGGCTACGCCTCGGTGAAGACGAACGCGGTGGTCGTGCGCGGCTTCAACGAGGACGAGCTGGGCGACCTGGCGCGCTTCGCCTGGCGGCAGGGCGCCATCGCCCGCTTCATCGAGCTCATGCCGTTCGGCGAGGGCGAGCCGGTGCCCATGGCCGAGGTGAAGGCGCTGCTCGGGGCGCAGGGCGTCCGGCTCACCCCCGACGCGACGCGCGGCTGGGGGCCGGCCCGCCACATGCGTGGCGAGTCGGGCGAGGGCGCCGGGCGCCTCGAGGGGCTCGTCGGCTTCATCGGGGCCATGACCGAGAGCTTCTGCGAGGACTGCAACCGCGTGCGGGTCGGGGCCGACGGTGCGCTCCGCGCCTGCCTGGGCGGCCGCGACCGGGTGGAGCTCCTGCCGCTCCTCGCGCAGGGCGACGACGCCCAGGTGGCGGAGCGCATCCGCGAGGCGCTGCTCGCGAAGGGCGACCGCCACGACATGGCCGCCGGGCGCGGCCGGCTCCTCCCCATGATCGGGACGGGCGGCTGACGCCCTGGCGGGCCAGGACCTTCGAGCCGTGCTGCACAGGAGAAGACGCATGATCCGCTTCCGCCTCGCCGCCGCGCTCGCGCTGGCGGCCCTCGCCCTCCCCTCCCTGCCCCGCGCCAGCGAGCCGTTCCAGCTCGTGAGCGCCGCGCAGGTGGAGCGGATGATGAAGGCGAAGGACGTGAAGGTCTACGACGTCAACATCGACGAGCTGTGGGAGCGGTACCACCTCCCGGGCGCCGTGCACGTCGGCAACCGCCCGCTCGACACCCTCCTGCCCACGGACAAGGCGACGCGGCTCGTCTTCTACTGCTCCGGCCCCAAGTGAATGGCGAGCCATGGCGCCGCCCGTGAGGCGGCGAAGCTCGGCTACACGCGCCTGTTCGTCATGACCGACGGGATCACCGGCTGGGTGAAGCAGGGCAGGCCGGTGGTGAAGGGCGGCGCCTGACCGACGGCGGGGCCCGCCGTCGATTCGCGGTTCGTACGCGGGCTGCGTACGCTGGCTCCGCACGCGGGGCGGTTCCGAGCAGGGCGTCCTGGTGGCCCTCCGGCGGTGCTCGGCAACGACCTGCCGATCAGATCCGGCCACCGTTCGAGAAACGCTCGACGGCTTGCACCGCATCGTGCCGCGCCGCCGAGGCGCTCGGGGAACGCGCGCCGGCGCGGCACCGGCGGTGCAGCGCCCGTCGATCGAGCGGATCCTCACGCAGGTCGGCCTGCGCTCCGGCGGAGGGCCACCCTGCCGCCCCGCGGCGGACGGGGCCGTCCGCGCGAGCGGGGGGGGGCGCTCGTGTGAGGCGAGATGCAGCGTGCCGGGAGTGGCTCCCCGCCCTGCGGTACGCCACGGAGAACGTGGGCGTCGAGGTGAGCAGGGCCCCTGGCGACCTCGACCGCAACAGTGACGAGAGCGACCCCGACCTGCGGACGGCAACGCCCGCCAGCGGGCGGCGGGGCGGCCCTCCGAAGGAGCGGAGGTCGACCTGCGTGAGACTCCCGCCCGCCGTACTGCCGTCAGCAACGCCGGTGCCGCGCCGGCGCGCGGACCTCGGGCGCCGTGTCGGCGCGGCACGATGCGTTGCCCGGCCTCCGCGCGTTTCTGGCCCGGCCGCCGTACGAACCCGGTAGGTCGTCCGGAGCGACGCCGGAGGGCCACCCCGCCGCCCGCTCGGAACCGCTGGCAGCGTTTCGCGAGGCCGGGCGGGGCAGCTCTGCGACGATCGACCGTCGGAGTGAGGGGCGCCCCTCGCCCGCTACGGCATCACCTGCAGCGGCTTCTTCGCCCCGGCCTCCGCCTTCGCCTGCTCCTTCGCGGCCACCTCCTCGAGGTGGCCGTGGATCTTCATCGAGCAGAACTTCGGGCCGCACATCGAGCAGAACTCGGCGCTCTTGAACGCCTCGTGCGGGAGCGTCTCGTCGTGCATGGCGCGGGCGGTCTCGGGGTCGAGCGAGAGCCGGAACTGCTCGTTCCAGTCGAACGCGTAGCGCGCCCGCGACAGCGCGTCGTCGCGGTCGCGCGCCCCCGGCCGGTGGAGCGCCACGTCGGCGGCGTGGGCGGCGATCTTGTAGGCGATGATCCCCTGCCGGACGTCCTCGGCGTCGGGCAGCCCGAGGTGCTCCTTCGGCGTCACGTAGCAGAGCATGGCGGCGCCGTGCTGGGCGGCGACGGTGGCGCCGATAGCGCTCGTGATGTGGTCGTAGCCGGGGGCGATGTCGGTGACGAGCGGCCCGAGCACGTAGAAGGGCGCGTCGTCGCAGAGCTCGCGCTCCTTCTGCATGTTCATCGGGATCTGGTCGAGCGGCACGTGCCCCGGCCCCTCCACCATGACCTGCACGTCGTGCTTCCACGCCTTGCGCGTGAGCTCGCCCAGGACCTTCAGCTCGGCGAACTGCGCCGCGTCGGAGGCGTCGGCGAGGCACCCGGGCCGCAGGCCGTCGCCGAGCGAGAAGGCGACGTCGTACTTCTTGAAGATCTCGCACAGCGCGTCGAAGTGCGTGTAGAGCGGGTTCTCCGCCTTGTTCGAGATCATCCACTGCGCCATGAGCGCGCCGCCGCGGCTGACGATGCCGGTCACGCGGTGCGCCGCGAGCGGGATGAAGTCCTTGAGCAGGCCGGCGTGGATGGTCATGTAGTCCACGCCCTGCGCCGCCTGGGCCTCGATGATCTCGAGCAGCATGGCGGGGGTGAGGTCCTGGACCTCCTTCACGTGCGCCAGGCACTCGTAGATGGGCACCGTGCCCACCGGCAGCGGCGAGTGGCGCAGGATGGCCTCGCGGATCTGCGGGATGTCGCCGCCGGTCGAGAGGTCCATCACGGTGTCGGCGCCGTACTTCACGCAGACCCGCAGCTTCTCGAGCTCCTCGTCGATGTCGCCGACCACCGCCGAGTTGCCGATGTTCGCGTTGATCTTGCAGGTGGCCGCGAAGCCGATGGCGAGGGGCTCGAGCTCGGGGTGGCGGACGTTGGCCGGGATGATCATCCGGCCGCGCGCCACCTCCTCGCGGACCTTCTCCTGCGGCAGCCGCTCGCGCGCCGCCACGTGCGCCATCTCCTCGGTCACCACCCCCTGACGGGCGTAGTGCATCTGGGAGACGTTCGCGTGACCCCGGCGCTTCGCGATCCACTCGGCGCGCATGCCTGCTCCTTCGATGTTCGAGATGAGCCGGAACCTAGCGGCGGGCCCCCGCACGTGTCAATGCGCCGCATCCTCACGGGTGAGGCGGGGCGCGGGGTCGGCCACCGCGCTCCGGCCCGGTTCCCGCTCCCGCGATCTCAGCGCAGCGCCCGGAAGGCGGAGCGACCGGCGTAGCGGGCGCTGGTGCCGAGCTCCTGCTCGATGCGCAGGAGCTGGTTGTACTTCGCCACCCGGTCGGTGCGGGAGGCGGAGCCGGTCTTGATCTGCCCGCAGTCGCAGGCCACCGCCAGGTCGGCGATGGTGGTGTCCTCGGTCTCGCCGGAGCGGTGGCTCATGACGGTCGTGTAGCCGGCGCGGTGCGCCATGCGGACGGCCTCGAGCGTCTCCGTGAGCGAGCCGATCTGGTTCACCTTGACGAGCAGCGAGTTGGCGACGCCCTGCGCGATGCCCTGGCCGAGCCGCTCGACGTTGGTGACGAAGACGTCGTCGCCGACGAGCTGGAGCTTGCCGCCCATCTTCTGGGTCATGAGCTTCCAGCCCTCCCAGTCGTCCTCGGCGAAGCCGTCCTCGATGGAGACGATCGGGTAGCGGCTCGCGAGCTGGGCGTAGTAGTCGACCAGCCCCTGCCGGTCGAACTCCTTGCCCTCCCCCTTCAGCCGGTACTTGCCGCTCGCCTTGTCGAAGAACTCCGAGGCGGCCACGTCGAGCGCCAGCGCCACCTGCTCGCCGAGCTTGAGGCCCGCCTGCCCGATGGCCTCGAGGATGACCTTGAGCGCGTCCTCGTTCGACGGGAGGCTCGGCGCGTAGCCGCCCTCGTCGCCGACGCCGGTGGAGGCGCCCCGCGCCTTCAGCACCTTCTTGAGCGCGTGGAAGATCTCGGCCCCGTAGCGGAGCGCCTCGGCGAAGCTGGGGGCGCCGAGCGGCACCACCATGAACTCCTGGATGTCGACGTTCGAGTCGGCGTGCGCGCCGCCGTTCAGGATGTTCATGAGCGGCACGGGCAGGGTGCGCGCGCCGGCGCCGCCGACGTACCGGTAGAGCGGCAGCTCGTGCGCGGCGGCGGCGGCGTGGGCGGCCGCCAGCGAGACGCCGAGGATGGCGTTGGCGCCGAGCTTGCCCTTGTTGGCCGTCCCGTCGAGCTCGATCATCCGCCGGTCGAGCGCCGCCTGCTCCGAGGCGTCGAGCCCGATCACCGCCGGGGCGATGACGTCCAGCACGTGCGCCACCGCCTTGCGCACGCCCTTGCCCCCGTAGCGCGCCTTGTCGCCGTCCCGCAGCTCGATCGCCTCGTGCTCGCCGGTGGAGGCGCCCGACGGCACGGCGGCGCGACCGACGTCCCCCGAGGCGATCGCCACCTCGACCTCGACGGTGGGATTGCCGCGCGAATCCAGGATCTCGCGCGCGGTGACGTTGATGATCTCGGTCATGGCCGTTCAGGCTCCTCTCGGTGGTCGGGGGGTGTGGGTGCGGTGCGTGCCGACTGTGGCGAAGGGGCCACCGCGCGTCAACGGATTTCACCGCCGGCCGCGCGGCGCCGCACGAGCGGGCGCCCGCGACGAGGGAGCCGAGGCGGGGCGAGCCCACCGGGGAGGCTTCAACCCGCGTAGTCGATGATCACCACGCCGCCGCCCCCGCCGTCTCCGGGCCGGTCGTCGTCGTGGTGCGCAGGAGCGGGCGGCTCCGGGACCGGGAGCTGGACGACCGGGCGATCGTCGGCGGCGCGTTCGCGCTCCTGCCGCTTGATCTCCTCGATGATGAAGGCGTCCAGCATGGTGCTCGAGTTCCCCGCGTCCTCGCCGGGCCGGCTCCGCGCCGGCGTCGTTCCCTTTCCACTTAAATCGCGCTCCGCTGCGGCGCCAGCGCGCGCGACCTGGGCGGGAGTCTCCCTCGGCCCTACCCGTTTGGCAACGGCGGGACAGGCGGGGGCCAGCGGTCCGTGTAAGGAACGCTCACGCCTGCTCGGCGCGCTGCTTGAACGCCGCGAGCGTCCGCGGGAGCTGCACGCGGGTGAGCTCGTCGGTGACGCGGTCCACCAGCTTCTGGGGGATGAGCGGCGGCTTCGCGATCTGGACCTCGACCGTGTAGAGCGCGCGCGTCCGGTCGCCGGGCTGGGCCTCGAGCCGCCAGGCCCCGTTCGAGAGCTTCATCCAGTCGCTCGCGACGAGCGACCAGCTCACGGTGCGCGGCCGCTCCTCCACGTGCCGCAGCGTGTAGTGGATGCGCTTCACGCCCAGGTCGACCTCGAAGTCGACCTCGACCACGCTCCCCTGCCGCCGCGGGCGGCAGGACCTGACGGCCGGGACGAACTCGGGGTAGCGCTGGTAGTCCGCGATGACGTCGAAGACCCGCTCCGGGGGGGCCGCGATGACGATCTCCTGGGTGGTGCCGGCCATGGAATCCTCTCCTCTCGAAGCTAAGCCGCGCCGGCCGGCTCGCCGGCGCCGAGGCGCGCCAGGAGCTCGGGCGGCATGCGGCGGACCTTGCCGCCGGGGTCCACGCAGGCGTGGACCGTGTGCCCGGTGGCGAGCAGCTCGCCCTCGCGCAGCACCCGGTAGTCGAACCGCGCCGAGGCGCGCCGCGCCTCGGAGAGCGTGGCCTCGATCGTGAGGAGGTCGTCGTAGCGGGCGGGCTGGCGGTACTGCACCGACGCCTCCACCACCGGCAGCATGAGGCCGTAGCGCTCCTCGAAGTCGCGGTAGCGCAGCCCCTTGGCGCGGATGAACTCGTTGCGCGAGGCCTCGAAGAAGCGGAGGTAGTTCGCGTAGTAGACGACGCCCATCTGGTCGGTGTCGCCGTAGATGACGCGCAGCTGCATCGCGACCAAGGGAGGCCCCCGCTACACCGACTCGATGCGGATGAGGCGCGTCTTGGCCTCGGTGGTGTCGTAGGCGTCCACCTCGGCGATGGCCGCCTGGACGTCCGCCTCGCGCGCGCGGTGCGAGACGATGACGAGCGGCACCGCGCCGCCCTCCTCGCTCTGCTCGTGCTGCTGCACGGCGGCGATGGAGATGTGGCGCCGCGCCAGGGTGGTGGCGATGCGGGCCAGCACGCCCGGCACGTCCTTCACCGTGAAGCGCAGGTAGTAGCCGCACCGGATCTCGGCGTGCGGCCGCAGCTGCACGGGCGACTCGGCGGGCGGCAGCGGGACGCGGCCCGGGCTGCCGGCCAGGATGTTGCGCGAGAGGTCGATGATGTCCGAGACGACCGCGCTGCCGGTGGGCATGGCCCCGGCCCCCTGCCCGAAGAGGAGCGAGGGGCCGAGCGCGTCGGAGCGGAGCAGCACGGCGTTGAACGCGCCGCGGACCCGCGCCAGCAGCGAGCCGGCCGGGATGAAGGCCGGGTGGACGCGCGCCTCGACGAGGTCCTCGCCGCCGCCGTCGGTCTCGACCCGGCGCGCCACGGCCAGCAGCTTGAGCGCGTACCCGAACTTCTGCCCCCAGGCGAAGTCCTCCGGCTCGAGCCCGAGGATGCCCTCGGTGAGGACCTCCTCGGGCCGCACCCGCACCCCGAAGGCGAGCTGCGCCAGGACGCAGAGCTTCTGCGCCGCGTCTCCGCCCGAGACGTCGAGCGTCGGGTCGGCCTCGGCGAACCCGAGCCGCTGCGCCTCGGCGAGCGCCTTGGCGAGCGGCTCGCCCTGCTCGGCCATGGCGGAGAGGATGTAGTTGGTCGTGCCGTTCACGATGCCGTGCAGGGAGGTGATGCGGTCGGAGGCGAGCGCCTCGCGCAGCGTGCGGATCACCGGCACGCCGCCGCAGACCGCCCCCTCGTAGTAGACGTCCACGCCCTTGTCGGCGGCGATCCGGAACAGCTCCTCGCCGCGCGTGGCGAGCAGCGCCTTGTTGGCGGTGACGACGTGCTTGCCGCGCTCGAGCGCGCCCTTCACCAGCTCGAAGGCCTCGCCGGTGCCGCCGATGAGCTCCACCACCACCTCGATGCGCGGGTCGTCGAGGAGGTCCTGGGTGCGGGTGGTCAGCACCGCCGGGTCGACCTCGATCGGGCGATCCTTCTCCAGATCCCGCAGCGCCACCTTGCGCACGGCGATGCGCGCCCCGAGGCGCGCCTCGATCTCGCGCTGGTGGCGCCTCAGGATGGAGAGCACCCCGCCCCCCACCGTGCCGAAGCCCGCCACCCCGATGCCCACCTCACGCATGGACCGCTACCTCCCCGTCAGCCGATAGGACTCGAGCTCGCCGCGCACCTGGGGGCGCGCCACCCCGTTCACCACCACGAACGTCTCCAGCCGGACCAGCCCCACGCCAGGCGCGTAGCTCTGCTCGGCCACCTGCTCCACCCCGCCGCCGCGCACCCGGGCGCGGACCCGCACGCACCCCTGGAACGTGCCCGCCGGGACCGCCACCGTCTCGTTCACGCCGGCGATCTCGTACCGCTCGGTGGTGGAGGGGCCGACCACGGAGGACCAGGTCGCCCCCGGCGCGAACGGCTTGCAGAGGAGCCGCCGCGCCCGGTCGTGGAGGCAGTCGGCGTCGGCGCGCAGGGCGCCGCGCTGATCGTCCACGAAGTAGCCGTCGCGATCGCGCTGGACGATGCGGACGGTGCGCTGCACGGCGTCCGGCTGCTGGGGCGAGCGGTCGCGGTAGGTCCAGGCGTTGCCCACCGCGAGCGGGAAGTAGTCGGCGGGCCCCGGCCCGGGCGCGGGCGCCTGGGGGCCGGCCGGGGCGTGCGCGCAGGCGAGGCCGGCAGCGAGCGCGAGGATGGCGAGCGAGCGGTTCACGGGCGCATCTTACCTGGGATCGGCCCGCGCCTGTCGCTCGCGCTCCGACAGCTCGGCGAGGGCCGCGCGCGCCGCGCCGCGGACGGCGTCGTCCGGGTGGCCGGAGGACATGGTGAGGAGCCAGGCGCGCGCGTCCGGCCCGCCCACGTCGCCGAGCAGGCGCGCCAGCTGCGCGACGTAGGCGCCGTCCCGGTGGCGCGCCAGCGCGATGAGCGGCGCGGCGGCCCGGGGGTCGTGGAGCTGGGCCAGCGCGCCGATGGCGCGCTCGACCACCGCCGGGTCGGAGTCGTGCAGGCGCTCGATGAGGGCGGGGACCGCTTCGCGCGCGCCGCGGTCCGCCAGCGTCCGCACCGCCCGATCGCGCACCGGGGCGTCCGGCGAGGTGAGGTCGCGCACCAGCTCCGGCGAGCTCTTGCGCTCGGCGCCGAGCTGGAGCGCCACCCCCGCCACCGCCTTGTCGACCGCGGCCGTCGCGGCGCGCTCCAGCGCCACCCGCAGGGCCGCGGGGCCGTCGGACAGCGGCTCGGCGGCGGCGCCCGCCTCGCGCCGGGACGGCTCGCCGTCGGCCGAGGTCAGCTCGAGGGACACGGCGACCTGCGCCACCGCCCCCGCGCCCGGCCCGCCGCCGAACGCCTCGGCGCGCTCCACCGTGAGCTGGACCAGCAGCCGCCGGTCGCCGTCGCGGGCGGGGCCCACGGCGAAGCCGGGCGCCGCGGCCAGGCCGCGCCGGGCCGCCTCGGCCAGCCGGTCCGGCGCCACGCCCGCCGACTCGAGCAGCTGCGCCGCCTCGGACCCCGAGACCACCACCCGCTCCACCGCGTACCGCGGCGGAGCGTGGCAAGCGGCCAGCGCCAGGGTCAGCAGAGCGAGCGGGGCTTGGACCTTCAGCCTTCGCCTCCCTCCGGCGCGTCCGGAGGCGGCGCGGCCGACGGCGCGGGCGCGGAGGGCTCGGCGGCCGCCGGGGCCGGCATGGCCGGGGCCGCGCCCACCTCGGGCGGCGGCTCGGCGCTCCCCGCGGTCGGCTCGTTCGAGGCGGCGGCGGGAGCGCCGCCGGGGCCGGACGCCGCGGCGCCCGCCTCGCGGTTGCGGCCGCGTCCCCCACGCCGGCGGCGCCGGCGGCGGCGGCGCCGCCCCTCGCCGGTGCGCTCGCCCTCGGGGCTCGCCGCGCCGGCCGGAGCGGCCGCCTCCTCGGCGCCCTCCTCGTCCCCCTCCTCCTCCTCGTCGCCCTCGGGCTCGCCGAGGGCGCTCGCGGCGGCCGGGGCGCGCTCGATGGAGACCTCCAGCGCCGGGGTGGCGGGGGCCTCTCCCCGCGCCGCGGCCGGCGCTCGGGTGGCCGGCACCTCGCGCTCGGCGGAGACCTCGCGCTCGGCGGGCTCGGCGGCGGCGGGCGGCTCGCGCTCCTCGCGCTCCCCGCGCTCCTCGCGGCCTTCGCGCCCGTCGCGGCGGTCGCGCTCCTCCCGGCCTTCCCGCCCCTCGCGGCCCTCCCTGCGGTCGCGCTCCTCGCGGCGCGCGCGCCGGGCGGCCTCCTCCGTCTGCGCCGCCTCCGCGGCGGTCCGGAAGAACGCCTCGTCCACCTCGGGGACCACGATCGGCCGGCACCCGACCTCGTGCTCGGAGAGCGCCTCGGCCAGCGCCTCGCCGCACAGGAGCAGCACCGGCAGCTGCCCCGCCGCCGTGGCCTCGCCGCGCGCCTCGCGCGCCGGCTCGCCGGCCGACACCACCACCCCGACCTGCGCGCCGTAGTTGCCGACGTCGCGGCGGACCTCGGTCACCTCGCGGCGGCCGGGGTCGCCGCTGCGCAGGATGCGCACGCAGTGGCGCACCTCGAGCAGCCCGAGCTTGCGCCGGCCGGTGTAGACCACGTGATCGCGGCCGCGCTTCGCGACCTTGAGCTCGCGGAGGCCCATGCGCTCGAGGAGCGCAGCCACCACGTGCTCCAGCGTCGGCGCGTCGCACTCGCGGAGCCGCCGGCGCAGCGCGCCCAGCGCCGCCTTGCGCAGCTCGGTCGCCGAGGCGGGCCGGGCGGCGGCCGCCGCCATGGGCTGCGCCGCGCGCTCGCCCGGCTCGGGCTGCGCGGCCAAGGACACCTGCTCCCCGTCGACGGCGAAGAGCGGGCGCCGCCCGGCCGCGTCGCGGCGGCGGTTGTCCTCCGCCAGCGCCGCGGCGAGCGCCGCCGTGTCGCGCACGAACGCGTCGGGCATGAGGAGCCGCTCGGCCCCCTGCGAGGCGACCTCGGACAGCGTGAGCGGCCGGTCGGCGCCGGCCAGGATCTCGTAGGCCACCTCCGCCGGCGGCGGATAGCGGCGGCCGCGCCGCTCCTCGCCCTCCTCGCGGCGGCGGGCGCGGCCCTCCCCGCGGCCCGTGCTGCGGGCGATCTCGCGGGAGGGCGTCGGGTGCCGCTCGCGCGGCCGGTACGGCAGCTCCGCCTCGGGCGGCGCCTCGATCATGTTGTCGAGGCCGGCGGGATCCTCGTCGAGGCCCCACTCCACCAGGGCGAAGGTGCCGGCCTGCACCGCCAGGACCTTGCGGTCGGCGTGCGGGAGCTTGCAGTGCGTCGTGAGCTGCCCGCCCATGACCTCCTCGGGGATCTTCCCGACGTGGTCGAGCAGGTTCTCACGCACCGCGATCTCGGCGATCTTCCTGAAGTGGAGCGGCTTTCCCTCGCGCCGTAGCACCTCGATGGCGGCTTCGGTGAAAGTCATGTCTTCCCTATGCGTGTCGTGCCCAGGTGAAATCTCTTGGCCCTTTCGGGCCTTAGGTGAGCTCGACAGTGTGGAGCCCGACTGCTCGGCTGTCAACGTTGAAACCGCGGCCTCCCGCGGGCATGACGCTGGGCCCCGTGTTCCGCATCCGGCTCGGAAGCTCCTGGAAAGAGGACCCTTCGCTGCGCGCTGCCTTCGCGCGCGGCCGCGCGGCGGCGCGGCTCGCGGCCGCGGAGGCGGTCGACGCGCTGGCGCTCGAGGTGGACGGGGTGGACATCGCGGCCGGGCGCGCCGAGGGGACGCTCCTGGCCGGCGTCGCCGCCCTCGGCCAGGCGGTGCTGCGGCTGCTGGCCGGGGCGCCGCGGGCCGAGGTGCACTTCAGCGAGGGCAGCGTGGAGCTGGTCCTCGCCCGCCGCGGGGCGGACGCGCTCCTCACCGTGGTGGCGCTCGATCGCCCGGCCCGGGTGCTGGCGCGCGACGTCGAGGTGGAGCTCCCGGAGCTGGCGCGCGCCGCGCGTGACGCCGCCCGCGCGCTCGGCGACGAGCTCGGCGCGCTCGGCGGGCCGGGCGGCGCCGGCCTGGGCGGGGACCTCCGCCAGCTCGCGGCCCGCCTCGACGCCGCGCGGCCGGCCCCCGAGCCCTCGCCCGCGGCGGGGAGCGCCTCCGCGGGGCCGCGCGCCCGGCGCCGGCGAGGCGCGCCGACCTGCGCCTTCGAGCTGCGCGACGACGAGGGGCTCCTCGCGACCTACCGCGGCCCGGGGCCGGACCTCGGCTCGCTGCTCGCCCCCGGCCGCGTCGTCCTGCGCGGCTCGGACGGCCGCGAGGTCGCGACCCTCGACGGGCCGCCTTTCCTGGTGCTCCGCGACCTGGCCGCCTTCGCCGGCCGGCTCGCCGACGCGGTGCGCCGGAGCGAGCGCTCCGCGCCGCTCTCGCTCGCCGGGCGCGGCCGGCACGGGACGGTCGCCCTGCGCTGCGACCTCGCCGCAGGGACCCTCGCCCGCGCCGGCGGACCCGCTCACCCGGCGCCGCCGCTCCTCCTGGCCCGCGCGCTGCTCGAGGCGGCGGTGGACTTCTGCGGCGTCGCGGCGGGCCGGAACCCCTGGCAGGCGCAGAACGGCTGGGTGGCGGAGCTCCGCGCCCTCGCCGCCGAGCGCCTGGCGCACGTGCAGGAGCTCCTCGAGGGCGACCGCCTCGCCGCCGCGGCCGCCGGCGGCCGGGTGCGCTCGCGGCGCGCGCGCCGGCTCCCGCGCGCGCCGCTCGGGCCGGGGCAGGTCCGGCGGCTCTCGTTCCGTCAGCTCTTCCGCGGCGACGTCGGCGCGCCGGCGGGGTTCGGCCTCGCGCTCGAGGGAGGCCTGGTCCTCGCGGCCGGCGCCTCGGCGGTGCTGGCGCTCGACCCGCGCACGGGCGCGGAGCGGTGGACCGGGCCCGGGGCGCGCCAGGCGTGGCTCGAGGAGGGCGTCCTACACCTCGAGGACGGCGCGCGCCTGGCGCAGGTGGACGCCGGCAGCGGACGCGAGCGGTGGACCCGGGCGGTGGCGGAGCTACCGGAGGGCGGGACCGCGGTGGTCCGCCTCGCCGGCGGCGTCGCGCTGTGGGTGGGGCGCGAGTCGGTCGCCGCGCTCGAGCCCGGCACCGGGCGCGTCCTCTGGACCGCCGCGCCGCCCGCCGCCCGGGCGCTGCGCGCGACCGCCGCCGGGCCACTGGCGGTGGTGGGGAGCGCGGCGGGGTTCCTCTACGCCCTGGACGCGGCGAGCGGCCGCGCCACCTGGCGGGTGCGCCTCCCCGGGCCGCTGGCGGCCGCGCCCGGGCTCCACGCCGGCGCGCTGCTCGCGCTCTGCGTCACCGACCTCGGGGGCACGCTCCTCGCCCTGGACCCGGCGACGGGGCGGCGCCGCTTCGAGGTGCCGCTCGACGCGACCCCAACCGGCCCGCTGGTGCCGTTCGCGGGGCTGCTGGGGGTCCCCGGCCTCGTGGCGGGCGATCCGGTGGTGGCGGCGGTGGACCCGGCCGGCGCCCTGGCCTGGGAGGACGCGCCGCCGCTCGGGCCGGGCCCGGTGGCGCTGGCGCCCACCGCGGGCGGGCTCCTCGTCAAGACCGGCGCGGGGGCGTGCCTCGCCCTCGACCGCGCCGGCGCCGCGCTCTGGTCGAGGGCGGAGGAGCCGGCGGCCCCGCCGGAGGTCAACGTCCCGCCGCTCGCGGCGCGCGGGGTGGCGCTCGTGCCCGGGGACGGCGTCGCGGCGCTGGAGCTCGCCACCGGCCGCCCGCTCGGACACGCCCGCCTCGGCGCACCGGCGCGCCTCGCCGCCAGCGCCGAGCTCGACCTGTGGGCGCTCGACGCCGAGGGGGCGCTCTTCGCCGCGCGCCTGGCGTCGCACCTCAGCGTGATCGACTAGGCGCGGGCGGCGGCGCGGGGCGCTACACCCCGAGGAAGAGCCGCTTCCCGAAGTTCTCCGCCAGCGCGGCGTCGAAGATGCGCCGGGCGGCGGTGGCGATGTCGTACGAGACGCGGTGGTACTCGACCCGGCGCGCCTCGGTGTCGTAGGTGACGAAGCAGGCGCGGCTGTCGTAGTCGCGGGGCTGGCCGACCGAGCCCACCGACACGATGTACTGGCGGTCGGGGTCGAGCACGAGCGCGGGCGCCGACACCTCCGCCACCTGGCCGTGCCGGTCGAGCGCGAACGCCTTGCACAGGTGTGAGTGGCCGATGAACGTGACCGGGGCGAGCCGCGCCTGGTGGGCCACCAGCTCCTGCGCCTGCTCCAGCGCGAAGACGTACTCGAACTCGCCGGGGAGCACCGGCGAGCCGTGGCTGAAGGCGACGTCGTCCACCCGGTGCGTGTAGGGCAGCGAGCGCAGCCAGGCGAGGTGGTCGGGGTCGAGCTGCTGCGCCGTCCAGTCGAGGGCCTGCCGGGCGGCGTCGTAGTAGTAGGCGTACTCCATCCGCCCGGCCACGGCCGCGTCGTGGTTGCCGAGCAGGGTGATCGAGGCGAGGTCGCGGATCCGCTCGCAGCAGGCGTTCGGGCTGGCGCCGTAGCCGACCACGTCGCCGGTGCAGACGACGCGGTCCACCGCCAGCCGCCCGAGCGCCGCCTCCACCTCGACCAGCGCCTCGAGGTTGGCGTGGATGTCGCTCAGGATCGCGATGCGCATCGGCGGCCGCCGGGCCGGGGGTGCGGCGGGTACGGGCCGGACGGGCGATCGTAGCCGGGCGCGGCCGGGCCGGTCAACGCCGGAGTCCGTCGAACAGGTCGGCCTCGAGCTCGTCGAAGTGCGCGAGCTGGAGCAGCTCGCGGTACCGGCCGCGGATCTCGTCGTGCGCCAGCGTGGCCAGCCGGTCGAGCGAGAACTGCTCGACGGCGAAGCTGGCGAGCACGCTCCCGGTCACGATGGCGCGCCGCAGGACGTCCGGCGCCTCGCGGCCGCTGCGCGCCAGGTATCCCATGAACCCGCCGGCGAAGCTGTCGCCGGCCCCGGTGGGGTCGAAGAGCGAGGCGAGCGGGTAGGCGCAGGCGGAGAACACGTGGTCGCCGGCGAAGAAGAGCGCGCCGTACTCGCCGCGCTTGATGACCACCGCGCGCGGCCCGAAGCCCAGGATGCGCCGCGCCGCCTTGACCACGTTGTGCTCGCCGGCGAGCTGCCGCGCCTCGGCGTCGTTCACGAACAGCATGTCGACCCGGCGCAGCGTCTTGAGCAGGCTCTCGCGCTTGGAGTCGATCCAGAAGTTCATCGTGTCGCAGGCGACGAACCGGGGCGCCTTCACCTGGTCGAGCACGCGCCGCTGGAGGTCCGGGTCGATGTTGCCCAGGAAGACGTACCGCGAGTCGCGGTAGGCCGCCGGCAGCTCGGGCTGGAAGTCGCCGAAGACGTTGAGCTGCGTCTCGAGGGTGTGGGCGGTGTTGAGGTCGAAGGCGTACCGCCCCTTCCAGCGGAAGGTCCGGCCGGCGCGCCGCTCCAGGCCCGCCAGGTCCACCCCGCGCTCCTCCAGGAAGCGCACGTGCTCGGCGGGGAAGTCCTCGCCGACGGTGGCCACGAGGCGCACCGGGCCGAAGAAGCTGGCCGCGGTGGAGAAGTAGGTGGCCGAGCCGCCCAGCACGTCCTCGCGGCGCCCGAAGGGCGTCTCCACCGAGTCGAGTGCGATCGAGCCGACGACGAGCAGGGACATGGCGAGGGGGCTCCTGGGAAGGGCGCCGCGGGTTGTAGCAGGGCCGGCCGCCCCCCGTCACCTCCCGGGCGCCGGGCCTCCGAGCGCCGCCCGGCGGCCGCTACGGCGAGGCGGCCGGGCCGCGCCGGCGGCGGGGGTCGCCGGGGCCGCCCTCGGCGGCCAGCTGGCCGCAGGCCGCCGCGATGTCCTGGCCGCGGTTCTTCCGCACCACCGCCGTCACCTGGCGCGCCAGGAGCACGTCCCGGAAGGCCTCGACCCGCGCCGGCGCGGGCGCGGCGAAGCCGAGGCCCGGGTTGGCGTTGTAGGGGATGAGGTTCACCTTGGCCGGGAGGCCGCGCAGGAGGTGCGCCAGCCGCTCGGCGTCGTCGTCGCCGTCGTTCACGCCGCCGAGCAGCACGTACTCGAAGGTGATGCGCCGCCCCTGCTTCATGGGGAAGGCGCGGCAGGCCGCGAGCAGCTCGGCGATGGGGTAGCGCCGGTTCACCGGCATGAGCGCGTCGCGCTGCGCGTCGGTGGTGGCGTTGAGGCTCACCGCCAGCTTCACCGAGGTCTCCTCCCCGAGCCGCCGCAGCTGCGGGACGAGGCCCGAGGTGGAGACGGTGACGTGGCGGTGGGAGAAGTTCGGGCCGTCCTCGCAGAGGAGCAGCTCGAGCGCGAGCTTGAGGCTCTCGAAGTTGTGGAGCGGCTCGCCCATCCCCATGAAGACGAGGTTCGTGAGCGGGCGGGGCCCCTCCCCCTCCCCCAGCTCGAGGAGGCGCCGGTTGGCGCGGTGGACCTGATCGGCGATCTCGCCCGGCCCGAGGTTCCGCGACAGCCCCATGGTGCCGGTCATGCAGAAGACGCAGCCGACCGCGCAGCCCACCTGCGTCGACACGCACAGCGTGCGGCGCTCGCGGTTCTTCGGCCCCTCGCCCTCCTCGTCGTCGTTCCCCGTGTGCGGCATGTAGACCGACTCGATGAAGCGCCCGTCGACCGTGCGCCACTTCCACTTGATGGTGCCGTCGGAGGAGCGGTGCTCCTCCGCGCGCTCGAGGGTGAGGAGCGCGAAGCGCTCGGCCAGCCGCGCGCGCAGCTCGCGCGGGAGGTCGGTCATCTCGTCGAACGAGGCGGCGCCCTTCTGGTGCAGCCAGCGGAAGAGCTGGCGCGCCCGGTACGGCTTCTCGCCGAGCGCCTCCAGCGCCGCCGCCAGGCGGGGCAGCGGGAAGGCGCGCAGGTCGGGGAGGCGCTCCGTCACGCCCGGCGCCCGCCCGCGGCCTGGCGCGCCGGCTCGGGCAGCTCCGGCGCCGGCTCGCCCGCCGCCGGGGCCCGGCGCCGCGCGATCTCGACCTTGGTGACGCGCCGCTCGTCGCCGCCGCGCACGGTGAAGGTGAGCCCGTCCCAGGCCACCAGCGCGCCCACGTGCGGCACGCGGCCGGCGGTGGCGGTGACGAACCCGCCCAGCGTCTCGTAGTCGCCCTCCTCGGGGAACTTCACGGCGTGGTCCGGGTCGTCGCCCTCGCCCTCCGCGTGCTCGTTGAGGAACTCCTCCAGCTCCCGGAGCGGCACGCCGGCGTCCGCCAGGTACACGCCGGGCGCGGCCTCGCGCACCGGCGCCGCCTCGACGTCCCCCTCGTCCTGGATCTCGCCGACGATCTCCTCCAGGACGTCCTCCAGGGTGGCGAGCCCGCTCGTGCCCCCGAACTCGTCCACCACGATGGCGAGGTGCGTCTTGCGCTTCTGCATCTCCTTCAGCAGGCGCGAGATCTTCATCTGCTCGGGCACGAAGAAGGGCGGCTTCATGAGCCGGTCGAGCGCCGCCACCGCGCTCTTGGGGCTCTTCGCCAGCTCCGGCACCATCTCGCGCACGAGCAGCACCCCCCGCACGTCGTCGATCGAGTCGCGGTAGACCGGCATCCTGCTGTACGGGTTCTCGGTGACGATGCGCAGGATCTCCTCCGGCGGCGCGTCGCGGTCGATGGCGGCCATGCGCGTGCGCGGCACCATGACCTCCTTCACCACCCGGTCGGCGAACTCGAGGACGCTGTTGAGCAGCTCCTCCTTCACCTCGTCGAGCACGCCCTCGCGCGTGCCCATCTCGATGAGGTACTCGATCTCGGCGCTCGTCACGGCGGGCGTCGGCGCGCGGGCCCCGCCGAGGGCCGCCACGATGCGGTTGGTGGCCCGGACGAGGCCGGTCGTCACCGGCCAGAGGGCCCAGTAGAGGAGCTGGACCGCCGGCATGGCGGCGAGCGCCCAGCGCGTGGGGTGACGCTTCGCGAGCGTCTTGGGGATGATCTCGCCGGCGAAGAGGATGGCGCAGGTGGTGAGCGCGGTGGCGATCGCCAGCACCGAGCCGTCCGGCCAGGCGTGCGAGGCCGCCAGGCGGTGCGCCAGGTCGCCGGCCATGGCGCCGGCGCCGATGTTGACGAGCGTGTTGCCGACGAGGAGCGTCGAGAGCACGCCCTCCGGGCGCGCGAGCCACAGCCCCAGCCGGCGGCCGCGCCGGCCGGCCGACTCGGCCAGCTGGCGCGCGCGCGGCTCCCCGAGCGCGGTGAGGGCGGTCTCGGAGCCGGAGCAGAAGGCCGAGGCGAGGATGAGGAGGAGCCCCACGACCGGCTCCCATGACGACATCCCTTCCAAGGTCTCCTTCCCTTCCGCCCGGCGAAAAAGCCCGTCCGCGAGCCGGACGGGAACGAAGATCTTAACCGGCGGACGGGACGGCGGCTTTCCAGACCCGCAAAGGCCAGGAAAACCGCCGCATTACGAGCCGCTGCTGCCGGGGGTGCCGGGACCGGCGCCCCCCGGAATGGGGGAGGCGCCCGCCGCGCGGCGAGGAGGCTACCGCTTCCACTCGTACGCGCTGATGGCCGTCTCGGGGAAGAAGTAGGCGATCTCGACCTTGGCGTTGTCGGCGCTGTCCGAGCCGTGGACGGTGTTCTTCTCGATGTTGGAGGCGTGCAGCTTGCGGAGCGTGTTGGGGGCCGCCTTGGCGGGGTCGGTCGCGCCCATGACCTCGCGGTTCTTCGCCACCGCGTTCTCGCCCTCGAGCACCATCAGCACCACCGGGCCGCTCGTCATGAACGAGACCAGGTCCTTGAAGAACGGACGCGCCTTGTGGACCGCGTAGAAGCCCTCGGCCTCCGCCTGGGAGAGCCGCGCCATCCGGATGGCGACCGGCTTCAGGCCCTCCTCCTCGAAGCGGCCGATGACCTTTCCGATGACGCCCTTCTCGACGCCGTCGGGCTTGATGATGGACAGCGTGCGTTCCTTCGACATGGTGCTTCCTTCCTCGGGCCGCCCGCCGGGCGCGCCGCTCGATGGGTGAACCGGCCGCGGCGCCCGCTCCCGGGCGCGCGGGCCGGGCTACTCGCGCTCGCCCTTGGCCGCCTTCTTGGCGGCCTTCCCTCCGCGCTGCGAGGGGGCGGCGCTGCGCGCGGCCGCCCGCGATGGGGCCGGCGTCCGCGTCTTGGTCCGGACCGGCGCCGCGCGCGGCCGCGCGCCCCGCCGGTCCAGCACGTCCTTCATCGTCTTGCCGAGCAGGTGCGGGCCGTCGCAGACGGTGATCCCGGCCGCGCGCATCGCCTCGAGCTTCGCCTCGGCGGTGCCGCTGCCGCCCGAGATGACCGCGCCGGCGTGGCCCATCCGCTTGCCGGGCGGGGCGGTCCGGCCGGCGATGAACCCCACCACCGGCTTCGACATGCTGGTCTTCACGAACTCGGCGCCGCGCTCCTCCTCGGTGCCGCCGATCTCGCCGATCATGATGACGGCGTCGGTCTCGGGGTCCTGCTCGAAGCGCGAGAGCACGTCCACGAAGTCCGTGCCGTGCACCGGATCGCCGCCGATCCCGACCGCCGTCGACTGGCCCAGGCCGAGCTGGGTGAGCTGGTGCACCGCCTCGTAGGTGAGCGTGCCCGAGCGCGACACCACCCCGACGCGGCCGGGCCGGTGGATGTGGCCCGGCATGATGCCGATCTTGCACTGCCCGGGGGTGATGAGGCCGGGGCAGTTCGGGCCGATGAGGCGCGCCGCGGCGCGGTCCTTCAGGTCCCGGCGCACCTTCACCATGTCGAGCACCGGGATGCCCTCGGTGATGGCGACGATGAGCTCGATGCCGGCGTCGGCGGCCTCGATGATGGCGTCGGCCGCGTAGGGGGGCGGCACGAAGATGCAACACGCGTTGGCGCCCGTCTCCCTCACCGCCTGCTGCACGGTGTGGAAGATGGGCACCTCGCCCTGGAAGCGGGTCCCGCCGCGGCCGGGCGTGACGCCGGCCACCAGCTTCGTCCCGTAGGCCAGCATCTGCTCGGCGTGGAAGCTGCCGGCGGAGCCGGTGATCCCTTGCACGAGGACGCGCGTGTTCCTGTCGACGAGGATGCTCACGGTGTCTCCTCGAGCGCCTAGGCGGCGCGGGAAGCGGCCACGGCCTTGCGCGCCGCGTCGCCCAGGTCGTCGGCCGGCACGATCTTGAGGTCGGAGTGGGCGAGGATCTCCTTGCCCAGCTCGACGTTCGTCCCCTCGAGCCGGACCACGAGCGGGATGGAGAGCCCGACCTGCTTCGCCGCCGCCACGATGCCGTTGGCGATGACGTCGCACTTCATGATGCCGCCGAAGATGTTGACCAGCACCGCCTTCACGTGCGGGTCGGAGAGCAGGATCTTGAAGGCCGCGGTGACGCGGTCCTCGTCGGCCCCGCCGCCCACGTCGAGGAAGTTGGCCGGGCGCCCGCCGGAGAGCTTGATGATGTCCATGGTGGCCATCGCCAGCCCGGCGCCGTTCACCATGCAGCCGATGTCCCCGTCGAGCGCGATGTAGGAGAGGTCGTACTCCTTGGCCTGGTTCTCCTTCGGGTCCTCCTCGTCCGGATCGCGCATGGCCGCGATGTCCGGGTGGCGGTAGAGCGCGTTGTCGTCGAAGTTGAGCTTCGCGTCGAGCGCCAGCACGTCGCCCTGCACGGTGATGACGAGCGGGTTGATCTCGGCCAGCGAGGCGTCGGTCGCGACGTAGGCGTTGTAGAGGCCGGTCGCGAACCGCACGAACGCGTGCACGGTGTCGCCGGTGAGGCCGAGCCCGAAGGCGAGCCGGCGCGCCTGGAACGGCAGGAGCCCGGTGAGCGGGTCCACCGCCTCCTTCAGGATCTTCTCGGGGGTCTTCTGCGCCACCTCCTCGATGTCGACCCCGCCCTCGATCGAGGCCATCACCGTGACGCGGCCGGTCTCGCGGTCGAGCGTCATGCCGAGGTAGAGCTCGCGCGCGATGCGGCAGCCCTCCTCGATGTAGACCTTGCGCACGAGCTGGCCGTCGGGGCCGGTCTGCGGGGTCTTGAGCTTCATGCCCAGCATCGCCTCGGCGTGCTGGCGCGCCTCGTCCGGCGAGCGGGCCAGCTTCACGCCGCCGCCCTTGCCGCGGCCGCCGGCGTGGATCTGGGCCTTCACCGCCGCGATCCCGCCGCCGAGCTGCCGCGCCGCGCCCTCGGCCTCGAGCGGCGTGACCGCGAGGTAACCGCGCGGCACCGCCACCCCGAACTTCCGCAGGATCTCTTTCGCCTGGTACTCGTGGATCTTCAAGGCGCCGTATCCCCTTCCCCGCGGCCGGCACGCCGCGAGGCCCGATTCATTAACCCAAAACGAGAGAGCCGGCGAGTGTCGCGCTCGCCGGCCCTTCCCCCCCTGCGGGTCAAGGGAGGCTAGAGCTTGGTCTCGGCGACGCTCTTCTTCACCGATTCCAAGCTCTTCGTGAGCATCGCCCGCTCCTCCTCGTTGAGGTCGACCTCGAGCACCCGCTCGACGCCGCCGGCGCCGATCACCACCGGCACGCCGACGAAGACCCCCTTCACGCCGTACTGACCGTCCAGGTAGGCGGAGCAGGGCAGCACCCGCTTCTTGTCCTTGAGGTAGCTCTCCGCCATGGCGATGGCGGAGGCGGCCGGCGCGTAGAAGGCCGAGCCGGTGCCGAGGAGCGCCACGATCTCGCCGCCGCCCTTGCGCGTGCGGTCGACGATGGCGTCGAGCTTCGCCTTCTCCACCAGCTTGGTGAGCGGGACACCGTTCACCGAGGAGTAGCGCAGCAGCGGGACCATGTCGTCGCCGTGGCCGCCCAGCACCATGGCGTTGACGTCCTGCGGCGAGACCCCGGCCGCCTCTCCCACGAAGTACTGGAAGCGCGCCGTGTCGAGCACGCCCGCCATGCCCACCACCCGGTTCTTGGGGAACCCGGTGATCTTGTACATGGCGTAGACCATCGAATCGAGCGGGTTCGTGATCACGATCACGAAGGCGTTCGGGGCGTGGTGCTTGATGCCCTCGGCCACCTTGGCGATGGCGTCGAGGTTCACCTTGAGCAGATCGTCCCGGCTCATGCCCGGCTTGCGCGGCACGCCGGCGGTGACGATGCAGACGTCGGCGTCCTTGATGATCGCGTAGTCGCCCGTCCCGCCGCCGGTGACGTTCACGTCGAACTTCGTGACGCCGCGCGTCTCCTGGAGGTCGAGCGCCTTGCCCTTCGCGACGCCCTCCATGATGTCGACCAGCACCACGTCGCCGAGCTCCTTCTGCCCGGCCAGCAGCGCCAGCGTGCCGCCGATCTGCCCGGCGCCGATGAGCGCGATCTTCTTGCGTGAAGCCACGGGGTCCCTCCCGGCGCGAAGGCCGCGCCCTACATGTGCTTGATGATCTCGTCGCCGAACTGCGAGCACTTCACCTCGACCGTGTCGGAGACGCCCTCCTGCTTCATGAGGCGGGCGAAGTCGTAGGTGACGTGGTGGGCGCCGATCGCGCCGTCCATGCCCTTGATGATGCGATCCGCCGCCTCGACCCAGCCCATGTGCCGGAACATCATCTCGCCGGAGAGGATGACCGAGCCGGGGTTCACCTTGTCGAGGTCGGCGTACTTGGGGGCGGTGCCGTGGGTCGCCTCGAAGATGGCGTGCCCGGTGACGTAGTTGGCGTTGCCGCCCGGGGCGATGCCGATGCCGCCCACCTGCGCCGCCAGCGCGTCGGACAGGTAGTCGCCGTTCAGGTTGAGGGTGGCGATGACGTCGAACTCGTCGGGCCGCGTCAGGACCTGCTGCAGCGTGATGTCGGCGATGGCGTCCTTGACCAGCACCTTGCCGGACTGGAGCGCCGCCTTCTGCTCGGCGTTGGCGGCGTCCTCGCCCTGCTGCGCCTTGGTCCGCTCCCACTGATCCCAGGTGTAGACCTTGTCGGCGAACTCCTTCTCGGCCAGCGCGTACCCCCAGTTCCGGAACGCACCCTCCGTGAACTTCATGATGTTGCCCTTGTGGACGAGGGTGACGCTCTTCCTCTTGTTCTTCAGCGCGAACTCGATGGCCGCGCGGACGAGCCGCTCGGTGCCTTCGCGGGAGACGGCCTTGATGCCGAGGCCGGCGGAGCCCGGGAACCGGATCTTCTTGAACTCCTTCGGGAACTCCTTCTCGATGAAGCCGAGGATCTTCTTCACCTGCTCGCTGCCGGCCTCCCACTCGATGCCGGCGTAGATGTCCTCGGTGTTCTCGCGGAAGATCACCATGTCGACCTTCTGCGGGTTCTTCACCGGCGAGGGCACGCCCTTGAACCAGCGCACCGGCCGCAGGCAGACGTACAGGTCGAGCAGCTGGCGCAGCGCGACGTTGAGCGAGCGGATGCCGCCGCCGATGGGCGTGGTGAGCGGGCCCTTGATGCCGATGAGGTACTCGCGGAAGGCGGCGATGGTCTCGTCGGGCAGCCAGTTGTTGAACTTGGTGAACGCCTTCTCGCCGGCGTACACCTCCATCCACCGGATCTGGCGCTTGCCGCCGTAGGCCTTCTCGACCGCGGCGTCGAGCACCCGGACGCTCGCCCGCCAGATGTCGCGGCCGGTGCCGTCGCCCTCGATGAAGGGCATGATCGGCCGGTCCGGCACGGAGAGCTTGCCGTTCGTGAGGGTGATCTTGGCGCCGTCCTTCGGGACTACCGGCTTCGCGTCGGCCATCGCAGGGGCTCCTCGGATCGCTGAAGGGGGTGAGAGCGTTCAATACACCGCGACCCCTGCGGTGTAAAGCCGCTGCGGCCGCTGTTTGTCCCAGATCCCACGCGGGGTTGCGCCACCTGACGCACCCTCCGCCCGACCCGGCCGGGCGGCGCTCACGGACCTCCGCGAAACGCCTCGGCGAACCCGGCCAGCGCCGCGCCGGCCGCCTCGAGCGCGCGGCGGGCCGCCCCCGAACAGAGCGCGCCGAGCTCCACCTCCCGCTCGGCGGCGAAGCTCGTGCGGGCGTGGGTCGGCGCGTGGCCGGGGTGGCACATGAGCTCCACCCTCCCCGCCGGCAGCGCCGCCAGGGCGGCGAGGAGCCGCGCCTCGGTCCAGCACGGGCGGAGCGCCGCGTCGCCCAGGAACGCGTCCGCGACGAGGACCCCCTCGGCCGCGAGCCGCGCGCGCTGCGCGCCGTCGAGGGCGCGCAGCGGGATCCCCTCGCGCCGCGCCGCCCGGGCGAAGGCCGGCAGCGCGCCGGGCGCGAGGTGGGCGTGCTTGTGGCTGTCGAGGTGCGTCGGCGGCGCGCCGCGCAGCGTCCGGAAGCGCGCCAGCTGCGCCGCGAGCAGGTCCTCCACCTCGGCCGCCCCGGCGGCGGCCGGGACGACGGCGTGGAGCCCGAGGTCGAGCGAGGGGGGCGCCTCCGCCAGCGCGCGCTCGGCGAAGGGCGTCTCGACCATGGCGGTGGCCGAGGTGACGAGCCCGCGGGCGTGCGCCTCCAGGATCCCGCGGTCGATGGCGGGGTCGTAGCCGAGGTCGTCGGCGTTGACGAGGAGCAGGGCGCGCGGCATGCGCCCCACTCTGTCACGCCCGCCCGGAAATGGAACGGCCCGGCGCGCGGGGTGCGCGCCGGGCCGCCGGAGGCGTCCGAGGGCGGCTCGCTACCAGGTGCCCGTCTGCAGGTACTCGTGGATCGAGGCGGCCGCCTGGCGGCCGGCGCCCATGGCGAGGATGACGGTCGCCGCGCCGAGCACGATGTCGCCGCCGGCGAAGACGCCCTTCATCGAGGTGCGGCCGGAGCCGTCGCGGGCGACGATCTTGCCCTTCTTCGTCTCCAGGCCCGGCGTCGTGCGGGGCACGAGCGGGTTCGGGCCGTTGCCGATGGAGACCACCACCACGTCGGCGGGGAACTGGTGCTCGCTGCCCGCGACCTCGACCGGCTTGCGGCGGCCGTCCGGGCCGGGCTCGCCCAGCTCCATCTTGCGGCACTCGACCGCCACCACGCGGCCCTTGTCGTCGCCGAGGTACCGCACCGGGGTGGTGAGGAGCGTGAAGTCGATCCCCTCCTCCTCGGCGTGCTCGATCTCCTCCTCGCGGGCCGGCATCTCGTCGTGCGAGCGGCGGTAGACGAGCCGCACCTTCTCCGCCCCCAGGCGGAGCGCGGTGCGGGCGGCGTCCATGGCGACGTTGCCGCCGCCCACCACCACCACGTTCTTGCCGCGCACGACCGGGGTGTCGTTGTGCTCCGGGTCGAACGCGCCCATGAGGTTCACGCGCGTCAGGTACTCGTTGGCGGAGTAGATGCCGCCCAGGTTCTCGCCCGGGAGGTCCATGAAGTACGGGAGGCCGGCGCCGGTGGCGACGAAGATGGCGTCGAAGGCCTTCTGCAGGTCCTCGATGGTTGCGGTGAGGCCGACCGCGAAGTCGCAGACGATGTCGACGCCCATCTTCTCGAGGTTCGCGATCTCCTTCGCCACGATGGCCTTGGGGAGGCGGAACTCGGGGATGCCGTAGACGAGCACGCCGCCCGGCTTGTGGAAGGCCTCGAACACGATCACCTTGTGGCCGAGCTTGGCGAGGTCCGCGGCGCAGGCCAGGCCGGCGGGGCCGGAGCCCACCACCGCCACCTTCTTCCCCGTCGGCGGGGCGACCTCGACCGGCTTCGCGATGCCGCCGGCGCGCTCCCAGTCGGCGAGGAACCGCTCGACGCGGCCGATCGCGACCGGGCGGTTACCCTTGGACTTGCCGGTCTTGCACAGCGACTCGCACTGCTCCTCCTGCGGGCAGACGCGGCCGCAGATGGCGGGGAGCAGGTTCGTCGACTTGAGGATGCCGAGCGCCTCGGCGAAGTTGCCCTTCTCCACCTCGTGCAGGAAGCCCGGGATGTCGATGCCGACCGGGCAGCCCTGCACGCACTCCGGCTCCTTGCAGTAGATGCAGCGGTAGGCCTCGAGCTTCGCGGCCTCCGCCTCGAGGCCGAGCGTCACCTCCTGGAAGTTCTTGCCGCGGGCGATCGGATCCTGCGCCGGCATCTCCTGGCGCGGGGTCTGGAAGCGCTTCTTGAGGTCCTTCGGGACCGGGGCGATCGTGGGCGCCATCACCGCACCTCCTTCACCAGCCGCTCCATGGCGCGGCGCTCGTCTTCCTTGTAGATGGCCTGCCGGCGGGACAGCTCGTCGAAGTCGACCTGGTGGCCGTCGAACTCCGGCCCGTCCACGCACACGAACTTGCTCTTGCCGTCCACCGAGACGCGGCAGCCGCCGCACATCCCGGTGCCGTCCACCATGACCGGGTTGAGCGACACCTGCGTCTTGATCCCGAGCTCCTTGGTGAGCTTCGAGACGAACTTCATCATCGGCACCGGCCCGATGGCGACCACCTCGGCGATCTGGCCCACCTCGGCCTGGATCTCCTTGATGGCGTCGGTGGCGAGGCCCTTCTTCCCCTCGCTGCCGTCGTCGGTCCACACGCGGACCTCGTCGCACGCCTTCCGCATCTCGTCCCGGAAGAAGAGCAGCCCGGTGTTCCGCGCGGCGAGCACGCCGATGACGCGGTTCCCGGCCGCCTTGAGCGCCTGCGCGATGGGGTGGACCGGCGCGATGCCGATGCCGCCGCCCACGCAGACGACCGTGCCGATCTTGGCGACGTGGGTGGGGGCGCCGAGCGGGCCGAGCAGGTCGGCGAAGCGCTCGCCCACCTTCACCTGCGCCATGCGCGCCGTGGTGGAGCCCACCTCCTGCACGACCAGGGTGACGGTGCCCGCCACCGGGTCGGCGTCGGCGATGGTGAGCGGGATGCGCTCGCTGCCCTCGCAGACGCGGATGATGACGAACTGCCCGGCCTTGCGCGCGCGCGCCACCTGCGGCGCGCGGACCTTGTACAGGTTCACCTTCGGCGCGAGCTCCCGCTTCTCGAGCAGCTCGAAGGACTGCTTCAGGAGTTCCATGCGGTGCGGACCTCTGGGGACGGGGGGAAAACGCGTCCGCGCACCTTTCACGAAGCGGGCCAGCTTCCCCACACGGACCGCCGAGCCGCACGGGCGCGGCAAGATGCCGCAATTCCCGGTATTTCCCTGAGATGGCGCACGCCTGCCTGCCCGTGCGGCGGCGCACGCTCCGCGAAATAGGCCGCGCGCTGCGCAAAGGCTGCGTCCCCCGCGTTGACGCCGGCCGCGGCGCCGCACATCCTCCACCCGCCGTGCCCGCGAGGAGCCGCTCACGATGACCCTCGATCTCACCTGCCAGGCCTGCGACACGAGCTTCGAGCTGGACGTGGCGGAGCTGCTCGACGAGCCGCGGCTGCAGTGCCCCGGCTGCGACGCGCGCGTGCCGCGCGCCACCGCCGAGGCGCTCTCCGGCGCGCTCGAGGAGCTGTTCGGGCACGTCGCCCGGCTCCGGCCCAAGTTCCAGCTCATCGCCGAGGTGGAGAGCGACGACCTGCCGCCGCCCTTCGACCGCGAACGCCCGGGGCGCGCGGCCGGCGAGGCGGGCGAGGACGACGACGAGGGCGCGGGCGACGACGACGAGGAGCTCGAGGAGGACGAGCCGGAGCGCGACGTCGACGACGAGTAGGCGCGGCGCCTGCCCCGCGGCGTGCCCATCTTCCTCCCGAGCCGCCCGGCGCCCGCGGGCGGAGGGGGACGCCATGCAGGCCTGGTCCGGAACGCTCCTCGCGTCGCTGCTCGCCGGGGCGACCTCGCTCGGGGCCGCGCCTCCCGGCGGGCGCGCGGAGCTGGTCGAGGTGGAGGTCGCGGGCGTGCTCCCGCTCGAGGCGGAGTCGGGCAGCCTGCTCGTCCTGCGCGCGAAGCCCTCCGGGACGATGCTGCCCATCTTCGTGGGCCAGACCGAGGGCGCGGCCCTCGACCGGCGGCTCAGGCGAGGGCCCCCCGGCCGTCCAGGCAGCGCCGACCTGCTGGAGCACGCCATCGCGGCGCTGGGCGGGCGCGTCGCGCGCGTCGCCATCGAGGGCGAGCAGGCGGCGCTGTTCCGGGGCCGCGTCGTGCTGCAGCAGGGCGACCGCCGGCTCGAGCTCGAGGCGCGCCCCTCCGACTCGATCGCGCTGGCGGTCGCGGCGCGGGCCCCCATCTTCGCGAGCCGGCAGGTCCTCGCCGAGGCGGGCCTGACCCGCGAGGACCTGGCCCGGCAGCGGCGCCGCGACCCGCCCTCCGCCGCCGAGGCGGGCGCCGGTCCCAAGCTGGCTTTTTGAGGCGCCCGGCCGAGGCGGACGGGGACGTCCGGTTCAGAGCTGCAGCCGGTCCGCCACGTCCGCCGCCACCGGGGCGCGCCAGCTCACGCCGTCGAGCGCCTTCACGATGCCGACGATGGAAAGGACCAGCACGCCCGCCAGCCCCAGGTGGCCGATGAACCCGAGGTACGGCACGAGCGCGAGCCCGGCGCAGCCGACGCCCAGCAGCCCGAGCGCCAGCCCCTGGCGCGCGTGGAAGCGCACCAGCGGCGCCTCCCGCGCGACGAGGTAAGGCACCAGCGCGAGCAGCCCGAGGTAGCAGAGGACGAGCAGGATCTTGTCCTCGCCCGGCGCCCGGGTAGGCCCGGGCGCGCCGGCGGGGGGCGGCGGCAGCGGCGGCGGCAGCTCGCCGGGCGGGCCGCTCACGGCGCTCTACCCCTCGCCCCGGGAGCGCGGCGGCGGGGTGGAGAGCGGCCGCGCCTCGGGGCGGAAGTCGTAGAGCGACTCGACCTTCACGTTGCGGTAGCGCTCCAGCTTGAGCGCCATCCGGGAGAGGCTGGCCACGAAGCCCGGCACGTCGATGGGCGGGCCGCCCTTCCCCGCCTCCTTCTTCTGCCGCTTCACCTCGTTGAGGATGAGCTTGCGCACCTCCTGCGGGTGATACAGGAAGGCGCCGGAGAAGAAGAGCCGGCCCTCGTGCGGGAGCAGCCGCGCCTCGAGGATGTCGCCCTTCTCCAGGCCCAGCATCTGCCGCCGCTCGGTGACGTCGTACACCACGTCGGTGAAGACGTCTCGCAGCCGCACCTCGCCCTTCTTGATCTTCTTCACCTCGAAGAGCCCGTGGACGCTCTTCGCCAGCACCCGGTAGATGGCGAGGTCGTCGGTGGTGAGCTGCGGCCCGACCTCCCGCATGAAGAGCTCGACGGTGGTCTCGTTCGAGCCGGTCGGCCGGAAGTCGTAGAGGTAGTAGTCGAGCATCCCGTTCATGCGGGTCTCGAAGCTCTTGTCCTCCTCGTGCGGCTCGCCGTGGCGGTCGAACCAGTCGCGCCGCGCGGCGAGCAGCTCCTCCTTGCGCGTGTCGCTGGTGGCCCAGGAGAGGAGCTTTTCCTGGAGCTCCGACAGGCTGCTCATCGGCGCTGCTCCATCATGGTGGCGAACCGCCCGAACAGCTGCCGCGCGTCGTGCGGCCCGGGCGAGGACTCCGGGTGATACTGGACGCTGAAGGCGGGGGCGTCGAGGACCTCGAGCCCCTCCACCGTGCCGTCGTTCAGGTTCACGTGCGTGACGCGGGCGCGCTTCCCCAGGCTCCGGTCGTCGACGGCGAAGCCGTGGTTCTGGCAGGTGATGTCCACCTTGCCGGTGGCGAGATCCTTCACCGGCTGGTTCGCGCCGCGGTGGCCGAACTTGAGCTTGTAGGTCTTGCCGCCGAGCGCCAGCGCCAGGATCTGGTGGCCGAGGCAGATGCCGAAGACCGGCACCTTGCCGAGCAGCGCCGCCACGCTCTCGCGGGCACCCTTCACCGCGTCCGGATCGCCCGGGCCGTTGGTCAGGAAGACGCCGTCCGGGCGGAGCTTCAGGACCTCGTCGCCCGGGGTGAGGCTCGGGACGACGGTGACCTTGCACCCCTGCTCGGCCAGCAGCCGCAGCATGGCGCGCTTCAGCCCCCAGTCGTACGCCACCACGTGGAAGCGCGGCTTCACGGCCGGCGCGCGCTCCGCGTCCTGGTAGGCGTCGGCGCCCACCTCGCTCCACACGTACGGCTCCTTCGTGGAGATGCGGGTGGCGAGGTCCTGCCCCTCCATGCCCGGCAGGGCGCGCGCGCGCGCCACCAGCGCCTCGGCGCTGGTGCCGTCCGAGGAGAGGACGCCCATCTGCGCGCCGGCGGTGCGCAGGTGCTTCGCGAGCCGGCGGGTGTCGAGGCCGGAGATGCCCGGGATGCGGTGCTGCTTGAGGTAGGCGTCGATGCCTTCGTCGGCGCGCCAGGAGCTCGGCTGCTCCGACCAGTTGCGGACGATGAAGCCGGTGGCGTGGGGATGCACCGACTCGGCGTCGGCTGCGTTGACGCCGTAGTTCCCCTGCTCCGGGTAGGTCATGCAGACCATCTGCCCGACGTACGACGGGTCGGTCAGGATCTCCTGGTACCCGGTCATCGAGGTGTTGAAGACCACCTCGCCCACGGCCTCGCCAGGGGCGCCGAACGCGGTGCCCTCGAACACGGTGCCATCGGCGAGCGCCAGGATCGCGCGCTTCATCTGCCTCCTTCGGCGAGCTCGTGGACGATCCGCCCCCCCACCAGCGTGAGGGTGCAGCGGCCGACGAGCGTCGCGCCCATCCAGGGCGAGTTCTTGCTCTTCGAGTGGAACAGCGCCGGCTCGCAGCGCCATTCACGCGCGGGGTCGAGCACGGCGAGATCGGCGGGGGCGCCGCGGGCGAGCGAGCCGCCGGGGAGGCGGAAGGCGCGCGCGGGACCGGCCGTGAGCGCCTCGACCAGGCGGCGCTCGGAGAGGACGCCCTCCCGGACCAGCGCCAGGCCGACCGGGAAGGCGGTCTCGAGCCCCACCACGCCGTTCGCGGCGGCGTCGAACTCGAGGTCCTTCTCGACCGGCGAGTGCGGCGCGTGGTCGGTGGCGATGCAGTCGATGGTGCCGTCCGCCAGCGCCTCGCGCACGGCGGCGCGGTCGGCGGCCGAGCGGAGCGGCGGCGCCATCTTGAAGGCGGTGGCGTAGCGCGAGCGCGCGACGTCCTCGTCGGTGAGCGCGAGGTGGTGCGGCGTCACCTCGGCCGTCACCGAGAGCCCGCGCCGCTTCGCCTCGCGCACCGCGCGCACGCTGCCGGCGGTGGAGAGGTGCGCGATGTGGAGGCGCCCGCCGGTGAGCTCGAGCAGCGCCAGGTCGCGGGCGACCATGACCTCCTCGGAGGCGGCCGGGATGCCCTTCAGGCCGAGCCGGGTCGCGGCCGGGCCCTCGTGCATGACGCCCTTGCCCACCAGGGCGAGGTCCTCCTCGTGGACGGTGAGCGGCAGGTCGAAGGCGCGGGCGTACTCGAGCGCGCGCCGCATGAGCGCCGACGACGCGACCGGCCGGCCGTCGTCGGAGAGCGCCACACAGCCGGCCGCCTGGAGCTCGCCGTACTCGGCCAGCTCCTCGCCCTTCATGCCCTTGGAGATGCAGCCGACCGGGTACACGCGCGCCAGCCCGGCCGCCCGCGCCCGGGCCAGGATGAGCTCGGTGACGCTGGTGTTGTCGTTGGGCGGGACGGTGTTCGGCATGGCGCAGACGGCGGTGAAGCCGCCGGCCGCCGCCGCCCGGGCGCCGGTCGCGACCGTCTCCTTGTACTCCTGCCCCGGTTCGCGCAGGTGCACGTGGAGATCGAGGAAGCCGGGCGTGACCCAGCGGCCGCGGGCGTCCACCGCGCGCACGTCGCGCGGGCGCTCCAGCCGCTCCGCCACCTCGGCCACCTTGCCGTCGCGGACCACCACCGTGCGGACGCCGTCGACGCCGCTCGCCGGGTCGATGACGCGGCCGCCCTCGATGAAGACCGTGTCCGTCATGCGCGCGCGCCTCCTTCCGCCGCCTCGTGCGCGCCGCCGGCGAGGAGGTACAGGACCGCCATCCGCACCGCCACGCCGTTCTCCACCTGGTCGAGGATGACCGAGCGCGCGCCGTCGGCCACCTCGGGGGCGAGCTCGACGCCGCGGTTGATGGGGCCGGGGTGGAGGATGGCGCAGGAGGGCGTGAGCCACTCCGCCGCCTTCCGCTCGTTGAGGCCCCAGAACTTGGAGTACTCGCGGGTGCCGGGGATGAGCGGGTCGCCGATGCGCTCGTGCTGGATGCGCAGCATGACCACCGCGTCCGCCCCCTCGACCGCCGGCCGGAGCTGGTGGTGCACCTCGGCCCCCATGGCCTCGATGCCCTGGGGGATCATGGTGGGCGGGCCGCAGACGCGGACCTTCGCGCCGAGCTTGGTGAGGCCGTGCAGGTCGGAGCGCGCCACCCGCGAGTGCGAGACGTCGCCCACGATGGCGATGGTCTTGCCCGCCAGCACCCCGAAGTCCGGGGCCGCGCCGGCGGGCGCGCCGCCGGCGGCGCAGAAGTGCTCGGAGAGCGTGTAGAGGTCGAGCAGCCCCTGGGTCGGGTGCTCGTGCGCCCCGTCGCCGGCCGAGACCACCGCGCAGGAGACGTGCTGGGCCACCAGCTCGGGCGCGCCGCCGGCGGGGTGCCGGATGACCAGGATGTCCGGGTGCATCGCCTCGATGTTGAGGGCGGTGTCGACGAGCGTCTCGCCCTTCGTGACCGACGAGCTCGACGAGGTCCAGTTGATCGCGTCCGCCGAGAGGATCTTGGCGGCGGTCTCGAACGAGGTGCGGGTGCGGGTGGAGGCCTCGAAGAAGAGGTTCACCACCGCCTTCCCGCGCAGCGTCGGGACCTTCTTGAGCGGCCGGCGCAGCACCTCCTTCATGGAGGTAGCGAGCTCCAGCACGGACAGGATCTCCTCCCGGGTGAGCGGCTCGAGCCCGGTGAGATGGCGGTGCTTCCCGATCACGCGTGCCCCCTCGGCTTGACCAGCACCTCGTCCTGTTGCGCCCCACCCTCCACGAGCCGCACCTCGACCTGCTCGCGGTCCGGCACCTCCAGCTGCACCCCCACCACGTCGGCGGCGATGGGGAGCTCGCGGCCGCCCCGGTCGACCAGCACCGCCAGCAGCACGCGCCGTGGCCGGCCGAAGTCGGTGAGCTCGTCGAGCGCCGCCCGCACCGTGCGGCCGGTGTAGAGGACGTCGTCCACGAGCACGATGGTCTTGCCGGTGACCGGGAAGCGGATGTCGGTCGGGCCGACCACCGGCGCCACCGCCAGCTCCGACAGGTCGTCGCGGTAGAGCGCGATGTCGAGCGTGCCCATGGGCGGCTCGGCCCCGGTGACGGCGGCCACGTGCTTGCGGAGCCGCTTCGCGAGGTGGACGCCGCCGCGGCGGATGCCCACCACGGCCAGCTCACCGCCCCGCTCCCGCGCGCGGTCCACCACCTCGCGCGCCATGCGCGCCAGCGCGCGCTCGATGCCGTCGGCGTTCATGACGCAAACCTTCCTTGGCCGGCCATGGGGATCAGGCGTTTCTAGCGCTACTCGATCCGTTTGAAAAGCCGCTCGACCCGCAGGCCGGCGGGGCCGCCCCGGGGCGCCCAGCCCGAGCGTCCCCAGCTCCAGAAGATGACCGTCGCGCGGCCCTTGACGTTCGCGAGCGGCACCTGCCAGCCCCCGCCCGCGCGGCTGTCGGCGGACCGGTCGCGGTTGTCGCCCAGCACGAAGACGTGCCCGGGGGCCACCCGCTCGAACGGGCCCTCCCGCTCCCCCAGCCGGGCGGGGCGGCACTGCGCCACGACGTGCGTCACCTCGCCGCTCCGGGCGGCGCCCGCGTAGGCGTCGGCGAGCGCCTGCGCCACCGCGCTGCGCGGCGAATCGACGCGGCCGCGGGCGAGCGTCTCCTTCCAGGCGGGGCAGGTCTCGGTCCACCACCGCCCGCCCCCTTCGGCCTGCTCGTCGTAGGTGAGGTCGGCGACGGGGACGCGCGGCTGCGGCACGCCGTTCACGTAGACCACCTGGTCGCGCAGCTCCACCACGTCGCCGGGGAGCCCGATCACCCGCTTGATGTAGTCCTTGCCCGGCTCGCGCGGGTTCGCGAACACCACCACGTCGCCGCGCCGCGGCTCGCTCCAGCGGAGGAGGAAGCGGTTCACGAACGGGAGGCGCAGCCCGTAGGCGAGCTTCGAGACGAGGAGGTGGTCGCCCACCTCCACCGTCGGCACCATCGAGGAGGAGGGGATCTTGAACGCCTCCACCACGAAGGTCCGGGCGCAGAGCGCCACCACCAGCGCCAGCAGCGCCGACTCGAAGAGCTCGCGCACCGCGCCCTTCCGCGCCGCCAGGGAGAGCTGGTCGCGCCAGACGAGGTCGAGCCGGGCGCTCGCCTCGGCCAGCAGCTCGGGGTCGCCGGAGGCGGCCGCGGCCTCCAGCGCGTCGGCGGCGGCGAGCGCGTCGGCCCGCGCGCGCTCCGGCACCCGCTTGCCGCGCCGCTCCAGGAAGCGCCGGGTGGCCACGGCGAAGCGCTCCGCCTCGCCGCGCTCGACGGCCGGCCCCGCCGCGGGCGCCGGCGCGGAGCGGCTCAATCCTCCACCTTCAGCACGGCCAGGAAGGCCTCCTGCGGGATCTCGACCGAGCCCACCTGCTTCATGCGCTTCTTGCCCTCCTTCTGCTTCTCGAGCAGCTTGCGCTTTCTGCTGATGTCGCCCCCGTAGCACTTCGCGATGACGTTCTTCCGGTAGGCCTTCACCGTCTCGCGGGCGATGATCTTGGCGCCGATGGCCGCCTGGATGGCCACCTCGTACATCTGCTTCGGGATGACCTCCTTGAGCCGGCCGCACAGCTCGCGGCCGCGCTGGTAGGAGTTCTCCCGGTGCACGATGACGCTGAGCGCGTCGACCGGCTCGCCGTTGAGGAGGAAGTCGAGCTTGACGAGGTCCGCCTCCTCGTAGCCCTTGAGCTCGTAGTCGAGGCTGGCGTAGCCGCGCGAGACGCTCTTCAGCTTGTCGAAGAAGTCGAACACCACCTCGGCGAGCGGGATGTCGTAGGTGATCTGGACGCGGGTGGCCGCGATGTAGCGCAGGTCCTTCTGCACGCCGCGCCGGTCCTGGCAGAGCTTCAGGATGGCGCCCACGTCGTCGGTGCGGCCGTGGATGTGGCAGGTGAGGATGGGCTCCTCGAGCTTCGCGATCTTCTGCACCGGCGGCAGCTTGGCCGGGCTGTCGATCTCGGTCACCTCGCCCTGCGTGTCGGTGACCCGGTAGACGACCGAGGGGGCGGTGGTGATGAGGGCGAGCTCGTACTCGCGCTCGAGCCGCTCCTGGACGATCTCCATGTGGAGGAGGCCGAGGTACCCGCAGCGGAAGCCGAACCCGAGCGCCTGGGAGGTCTCCGGCTCGAAGGTGAAGGCCGAGTCGTTGAGGCGCAGCTTCGTGAGCGCGTCCCGGAGGTTGTCGTAGTCGGCGGCGTCGATGGGGAAGACGCCCGAGAAGACCATCGGCTTCATCACCTTGAAGCCGGGGAACGGCTCGGCGGTGGGCTTGCCCACCTCGGTGATGGTGTCGCCCACCTTGGCGTCGTGGACGTCCTTCACGTTCGCGACGACGACGCCCACCTCGCCGGCGATGAGGCGCGCCACCGGGCGCGAGAAGGGGGCGAAGACGCCCAGCTCCTGGACCTCGAACTCGCGCTTGTTGGACCAGAGCTGGATCTTCTGCTTCGGCGCGAGGGTGCCCTCGAACACGCGCACCAGCATGACCACGCCGCGGTACGAGTCGTACCACGAGTCAAAGATGATGGCCTTGAGCGGGGCCGCCGGGTCGCCGTCCGGCGGCGGCACCTTCTTCACGATCTGCTCCAGGATCTCCTGGATCCCGACGCCCTCCTTGGCCGAGGTGGGCACCGCCTCCTTCGCGTCGAGGCCGATCACCTCCTCGATCTCGCGCCGGACGCCCTCGACGTCGGCGCTGGGGAGGTCGATCTTGTTGATGACCGGGATGATCTCGAGGTCGTGGTCGAGCGCCTGGTAGACGTTGGCGAGCGTCTGCGCCTCGACGCCCTGGCTGGCGTCGACCACCAGCACCGCCCCCTCGCACGCGGCCAGCGAGCGCGAGACCTCGTAGGCGAAGTCGACGTGCCCGGGGGTGTCGATGAGGTTGAGCTCGTAGTCCTTGCCGTCCAGGGCCCGGTAGGCCATCCGGATGGTCTGGGCCTTGATGGTGATGCCCCGCTCGCGCTCCAGCTCCATGTTGTCGAGGAACTGCGCCTGCGCCTCGCGGGCGGTGACGGTCCCGGTCTTCTCCAGCAGCCGATCGGCGAGCGTGGACTTGCCGTGATCGATGTGCGCGATGATGGAGAAGTTGCGGATGTGCTGGTTCTCGGCGGGCATCGGAGGAGGGGCTTTTAACACGCCCGGCCGGCGCGCGCGCGGAGGAGGGTCCGAGCGCCGCCGGCCAGGTGGGAAGCTGTAGGGCGGGGGCTCGTCCCCCGCCGCCGGGGGGAGCCCGGCGCTAGCTGCAGCCCGTGGTGGTGCCGCAGTTCATGCACTTGTAGCAGGCGCCGTTGCGGACGGTGATGCTGCCGCAGGTCGGGCACGGCGGCGCGTCCTGCTGGAGCACCATCGTGCTCTCGCCAGGAGCTGGCGGCCGGGCCACCGGCGGCAAGGCCACCACCGAGGCGCCGGCCGCGAGCCGGGGCGCCTGGGGCGCCGCCCCGGGCGCGAGGTCCTTCTTCGCCTCCTCGACCTGCTGGGCGTCCTCGCTCGGCAGGAACTTCAGGGACAGCCACCGGAAGATGTAGTCGGTGATGGACTTCGCGATCGGGATGTCCGGGTTCCCGGTGAAGCCCGACGGCTCGAACCGCATGTGGCTGAACTTGTCGCACAGCACCTGCAGCGGCACCCCGTACTGCAGCGCCATCGAGATGGAGGTGGCGAACCCGTCCATGAGGCCCGAGACCACCGAGCCCTCCTTGGCCATGGTGACGAAGAGCTCGCCCGGCGCGCCGTCGTCGTACATGCCGACGGTCATGTAGCCCTCGTGGCCGCCGATGGAGAACTTGTGCGTCACGGCGCGGCGCTCGTCGGGCAGCCGCCGGCGGGCGAGGCGCTCCACCGGGGCCGCCACCGCCTCCTCCTGCTTCTTGTCCTTGGCGGTGTTGAGCGGCTGGCTGCGCTTGCAGCCGTCGCGGTAGATGGCGACCGCCTTGAGCCCGAGCCGCCACGACTCGACGTAGGCCTGCTCGATGTCCGCCGGGGTGGCGGAGGTGGGCATGTTGACCGTCTTCGAGATGGCGCCGGAGAGGAAGGGCTGCACCGCGCCCATCATCCGGATGTGGCCCATGTAGTGGATGGTCCGCGAGCCGTGGGAGGGCTTGAAGGCGCAGTCGAACACCGGCAGGTGCTCGGCCCGGAGCCCGGTGGCGCCCTCGATCGTCTCGGCCTCGTCGATGAAGGCGAGGATGGAGTGGATGGTCTCGGGGGCGTAGCCGAGCTTCTGCAGCGCGAGCGGGACCGTGTTGTTCACGATCTTGAGCACGCCGCCGCCGACCAGCTTCTTGTACTTCACGAGCGCGATGTCGGGCTCGATGCCGGTCGTGTCGCAGTCCATCATGAAGCCGATGGTGCCGGTGGGGGCGAGCACCGTCACCTGGGCGTTGCGCACACCGTGCTCGGCGCCCAGCCGGCGCGCGTCGGCCCAGGCGCCGCGGGCGGCCTCGACCAGATCCGCCGGGGCGAGCCGCGCGTCGATGCGCTCGACCGCCGCGGCGTGCTTGGCGAGGACGGCCAGGCACGGCTCGCGGTTCTGGGCGAAGCCCGCGAACGGCCCCTTGTGGCCGGCGATGCGGGCGCTCATGGCGTAGGCCTCGCCGGTCATGAGCGCGGTGATGGCGGCGGCGGTGGCGCGGCCGGCGTCGGAGTCGTACGGGAGGCCGCTCGCCATGAGCAGCGCGCCCAGGTTGGCGTAGCCGAGGCCGAGCGGCCGGTACGCCTCGCTGTTCTTGCCGATGCCCTCGGTGGGGTAGCGCGCGTTCGAGACCAGGATCTCCTGCGCCAGGATGGTGAGGTCGACCGCGCGCTTGAAGCCCTCGGCGTCGAACCCGCCGTCGATCGACCTGAAGTGCATCAGGTTGAGCGAGGCCAGGTTGCACGCGGAGTCATCGAGGAACATGTACTCCGAGCACGGGTTCGAGGCGTTGATGCGGTCAGTGTTGGGGCAGGTGTGCCAGGCGTTGACGGTGGTGTCGAACTGGATGCCGGGGTCGCCGCAGAGCCAGGCCGCCTCGGTGATCTTCTTCATGAGCTGGCGCGCCTGGATGGTCTCCACCACGCCGCCGTCGACGCGGGCGGTGAGCGCCCAGGCGCCGTCCGCCTGGACCGCGCGCATGAAGGCGTCGGTGACGCGCACCGAGTGGTTGGCGTTCTGGAAGAAGACGGAGTCGTAGGCGCCGCCGCGCACGTTGAAGCCGCCGTCGTAGCCCGCCTCGATGAGCGCCCAGGCCTTCCGCTCCTCGCTCGCCTTCGACTCGACGAACTCCTCGATGTCCGGGTGGTCGGCGTCCAGGATGACCATCTTGGCCGCGCGCCGGGTCTTCCCGCCCGACTTGATGACGCCGGCGAAGGCGTCGAACCCGCGCATGAAGCTGACCGGGCCGGAGGCCTCGCCGCCGCCGGAGAGCTTCTCCTTGCCCGAGCGGATCTTGGAGAGGTTCGAGCCGGTGCCGGACCCGTACTTGAAGAGCATGCCCTCGGTGTGGGCGAGCTTCAGGATCGAGTCCATCGAGTCGGACACGGCGTTGATGAAGCACGCGCTGCACTGCGGGTGCTCCTCCACCCCGACGTTGAACCACACCGGGGAGTTGAACGACATCTTCTGCCGGTAGAGGAGGTGGCCCAGCTCGGCCTCGAAGGAGACCGCGTCCTCCTCGGAGGCGAAGTAGCCGTCCTGGCGGCCCCAGCGGCCGATGGTGCTGACGACCCGGCCGACCAGCTGCCGGACCGAGCGCTCCCGCTCGGGCGAGCCCAGCGCGCCGCGGAAGTACTTCGAGGCCACCACCTGGGTGGCGAGCGCCGACCAGCTCTTCGGCACCTCGACGTCCTTCTGCTCGAAGATGACGTGGCCGCCCTCGCCGCTGATGGCGGCGGTCCGGAGCTCCCACGCCAGCTCCTCGGCCGGATCCACCCCGGGCGTGGAGAAGTAGCGCGGCACGGCCACGCCCTTCTTCGCGGTGCGCCGCTTCCCGTTCCGCCGCTGCCCGACGACCTCGCGCTCCATCATCTCGCTCTTCCTCCGGCCGGGACGTCTGCCCGGCCCCACCGCTTGGATGAACTGCGAGCGCCCTCTGGGCGCCCCTCGGCCAAAAAAGTCCCCGGCCGGCCCTCGCGAAGAGGCCGGAGAATCGCTGCTCGAAAGCTCTCGGAAAGCTCAGGAACTCGTGCCCGGGGGCAGCGCGCCCCCGGGATTCCTCCGCACGCGCTCGTCGCCCGTGGACACGACCTTGCCACGCAGGGCTGACAGGCGTGACTCCACCTGCCGAGGCCCTTCCCCGTCTGCCGTGATCTCGGCTGGTTGCGCCCTGACCGACCCCGCGCCCCGCATCGCTCGCCCCTTCCCGCCCGACCCGCCCACCCGCGCCCCGCTCGTCCGAGGCGCCGCTCCGCAACCACACCGACCTGAGTACGGCAACCTTACGCAGGCCGTTCGGGAGCGTCAAGCCATGCACCACAACATATTGTGTCGCACCGTATGGTCACACACGACGGGCTGTAGTTTCGCGGGCTTGCGAGCGATATCACGGGTGGGTCGCCGGGCGAGCAGGCCGAGCGGGCGCGCCGGCGGCTGTCCGTCAGTCCTCGACGACGATCTTCCCTCCCCCCATCCCCATGGCAGAGCAGTGGAACTTCTCGATGCCCTTCTGCTTGGGGGTGATGGTGACGCTCACCGGCTTGCCGAGCGGGAGCTCGAGCTGCTTCACGTTCTCGGCGGGGATGTCCACGGCCGTGATGCAGGTTCGGTCGGAGGTGCGGGTGAAGACGAGCGTGGTCGGCTGCCCCTTCTTCGCCTTCACCTGCTGCGGCTCGAACCCGCGGCCGGTCACCTGGATCTGCACGGTGTCCGCGGCGAGGGCCGGGGCGGCGAGGAGGACGGCGGCGGCGAGGGCGAGAGGGCGCATGGTTGACTCCGGGTGCAGCGGCTGGAGGGACGCCCGGCGAGCCTGCCGGGCGTGGGGATCATAGCGGACGCGCGAGGCGGGCGGGCCATTCACGGGCTAGTGGAAGTCGCGCGCCTGGGGCGCGATCTCGGGGGCGAGCGGCAGCGGGGACACCGAGCGCACGCGGACGTTCACCACCTGGCCGTTGCGCTCCACCCTGCCCTGCGCCACCAGGAAGGCCGAGCCGCGCACCAGCGCGCGGAACCGCTCGTAGACGTCGGGCATGAGGACGAGGTTGGCGATGCCCGTCTCGTCCTCCAGGCTCACGAAGACGAGGCCCGAGGCGGTGGCCGGCCGCTGGCGCACGATGACGAGGCCGGCCACCTCGACGGCGGCGCGATCGGCGAGGCGGGGGAGCTCGCGGGCCGTCCGCACCCGCCGGGCGGCGAGGCGCGGCCGGAGCATCGCCATGGGGTGCGCGCGCTCGGAGAGGCCGAGCGAGGCGTAGTCGGCCGCCACCTCCTCGGAGGCGCTCGCGGGCGGGAGGCCGGCCGGGGGCTCCTCGACCGGCGCGCCGGCGAGGAGATCGCCCTCGCGCGCCGCGGGGCCGACCGCGAGCGCGCTCCACAGCGCCCGGCGCCGCTGCACCTCGAAGCCGCGCAGCGCGCCGGCCTGGGCGAGCCGCTCGAGCCAGGCCGGCGAGAGCCCGCCGCGGCGGGCGAGGTCCGCCATGGAGCCGAAGGGGCGAGCGCGGCGCGCGGCGAGGACGCCCTCGCCCACCGCCCGGGGCAGCCCCTGGACCGTCGCGAGCCCGAGCCGCAGCGCCGGCCGCTCCCCCTCCCGCGCGGCGGCGCCCGCCTCGGCCCCCTCCAGCGTGCACTCCCAGCCGGACCGGACCACGTCCACCCCGCGCACCTCCACCCCGGCGCGCTTGGCGTCCTCGACGAGCGTGTGCGGGGCGTAGAAGCCCATCGGCTGGCTGTCCAGCAGCGCGCAGGCGAAGGCGGCCGGGTGGTACCGCTTCAGCCAGGCCGAGGCGTAGACGAGGAGCGCGAACGAGGCGGCGTGCGACTCGGGGAAGCCGTAGCCGGCGAAGCCGAGCAGCTGCTGGTAGATGGCCTCGGCGTCCGGGCGGGGGATGTGCCGCTCGGCCATCCCGGCCACCAGGCGCGCCCGCATGGCCTCCATCCGCTCCTGCGAGCGCTTGTGGGTCATCACGCGCCGCAGCTCGTCCGCCTCGCCCGGCGTGAACCCCGCCGCCACCACCGCCAGCCGCATCGCCTGCTCCTGGAAGAGCGGCACCCCGAGCGTCCGCGCCAGCACCGGCTCGAGCGGCGGGTACGGGTACCGCACCGGCTCGAGGCCGTCGCGGCGGCGCAGGAACGGGTGGACCATGCCGCCCTGGATCGGCCCCGGCCGGATGATGGCCACCGAGATGACGAGGTCGTAGAAGCAGCGCGGCTTGAGCCGCGGCAGGAGCGACATCTGCGCCCGCGACTCGACCTGGAACACGCCGACGGTGTCGGCGCGCGAGACCATCTCGTAGACGGCGGGGTCCTCGGCCGGGATCTCGGCCAGGGTCTCCGGCCACGGGGTGTCCGTGGGCAGGGCGGGCGCGGGCCGGTGGGCGGCGAGGAGCTTCAGGCAGCGCGAGAGCGCGGTCAGCATGCCGAGGCCGAGCAGGTCGACCTTGAGCAGCCCGAGCTCGGCGATGTCGTCCTTGTCCCACTGCAGGATGGTGCGCCCCGCCATCGCCGCCGGCTCGAGCGGCGCCGTCTCGCAGAGCGGCCGGCGGGTGACGACGAAGCCGCCCACGTGGATGGAGAGGTGGCGCGGGAACCCCTGCAGCTCGCCGGCGAGCCGCAGCGTCTGCCGGACCGCGGGCGAGCCCTTCGCGTCGAGGCCCGCCTGGGCGAGCAGCTCCGGCGTCACCTGCGCGAGGTCCTCGTAGGATCCGAGGAGCTTGGCGAGCCGGTCGAGCTGCCCGGGCGCGAGCCCGAGCGCCTTGCCCACGTCGCGCAGCGCCGACTTGCCGCGGTAGCCGATGACCTCGCAGACCATGCCGGCGTGGTCGCGGCCGTAGCGCTGGTAGACGTACTGGAGCACCTCCTCGCGCCGCTCGTGCTCGAAGTCGACGTCGATGTCGGGCGGCTCGCCGCGCTCGACCGAGATGAAGCGCTCGAAGAGGAGCCCCATCCGCACCGGGTCGATGGAGGTGATCCCGAGGCAGTAGCAGAGGACCGAGTTGGCGGCGCTGCCCCGGCCCTGGCACAGGATGCCGCGCTCGCGCGCGAACCGGACGATGTCCCAGACCGTGAGGAAGTAGCTCGCGTACCCGAGCTGCTCGACCAGCGCGAGCTCCTTCGCGATCTGCCGCCGGACATCCTCGGGAGGCTCGCCCTTCCAGCGCCAGCGGGCGCCGTCCTCGACCAGGGCGCGGAGGAGCGGCATGCCGGTGAGGAGTCCCGTCGCGGTCGCGGTCGCGGTCGCGGTCGAGGTCGTGGTCGTGGTCGCGGTCGCGGTCGTGGTCGCGGTCGTGGTCGTGGTCGCGGTCGTGGTCGAGGTCGAGGTCGAGGTCGGGTTTGCCCGCCACGCCGGCGGGGGGCAAGCCCCCGCCCTACGAGCCTCCCCCGGGCTTGCCAGCACCGGCGGCAACGGGTGCTCCCCCCGGATCTCGTCGAGCCGGAAGCGGCAGGCCTCGGCGATGGCGGCGGCCGCCTCGAGCCCCTCGGGGAAGTCGGGCCACAGCTGCGCCATCTCCTCCGGCCCCTTGAGCGTCCGCTCGGCGTTCGGGAAGAGCCGCCGCCCAGCCCGGTCGAGCGTCGTCCCGAGGCGGATGCAGGTGAGGACGTCCTGGAGCGGCTGCCGGCCCCGGTCGTGGGTGTGCGCGTCGTTCGTCACCGCCACCGCGAGGCCGAGCCGGGCCGCGAGGCTGCGCGCGGCCGCGATGCGCGCCTCCTCGCCCGCCACGTGGTGCCGCTCCACCGCGAGCGCCAGCCGGCGCCCGAAGGCGTCGCGCAGCCGCTCTGCGGCGGCCGGGTCCGTCCCCGGGTAGAGCGCGAACAGGCCGCGCGCCCGCTCGGCCACCTTCGCGAACGGGAGATCGACCGCCGGGCGCCGAGCCGGCGCCTCGCCCTCCCCGCCCGGCGGCGCGCCGCAGTGCGCCTCGGAGAGGAGGCGGCACAGCCCGGCGTAGCCCTCGCGGTCCATCGCCAGGAGCACGAGCGGGGCCGTCGGGAACGGGCCGGGCGAGAGGCCCAGGCAGGAGAGCTCGGCCCCGACCACGAGCGGGAGCCCCCGGCGCGCGGCCTCGGCGTGGGCCCGGACGGCGCCGTAGAGCCCGTTCACGTCGGCGAGGCCGAGCGCGGAGAGGCCCAGCTCGGCGGCGCAGCCGACGAGCTCCTCGGGCTGGCTCGCCCCGCGGAGGAAGGAGAAGCAGGACTTGGAGCGCAGCTCGGCGTAGCGCAGGGGGGCCATCGGGGCGCTCTCAGTCGAAGAAGCCGTGCAGCCAGAGCCGGCCGTCGCCGGCGTCGCGGAAGATCCAGCAGTCCCCCAGCCCCTCCAGCCGCGCCCGGTGGTAGTCGCGGTCGAACGGCTCCGTCCACCACTCGCCGGCGAGGCGCTCGGCGGGGGAGAGCGCCAGCACGCGCAGCGTCCGGCCGAAGGCGCGCACCGCCGCGAGCCGCCCGCCCTCGCCCAGCGCGACGAGCGGCTCGGGGTGGGCGAGGAGCCGGGTCGGGCGCTCGGCCGGGGCCGCGCAGCCCTCGGCCGGCTCCGCCGGGGGCGGGGGCCGGCCGCCCCGCGCCGCGGGCGGCTTCCCGGTGAACGCGGCCGGCGCGTAGGCGGCCTCCGGCCGGTGGCGATCGGCCAGCCGGGCCGCGAAGAGCGCCTCGTCGCCGAGCCGCGCCGCGAGCCGGGTCAGCACCGTCTCGAGCGCCGCGAGCTGCTCGGGGCGATCGCCGAGGGCGAGCTGCTCGCGCGCGGCGGGCGCCGCCTCGGCCACCGCCAGCGTCACGGCGCTCACCGCGCCGGGCAGCCGCAGCGCGCCGAGCCGCTCGCGCAGCACGAGGAGCCACCGCGCGGCGGCGGCGGAGGGGAGCGCCAGCGCCAGCTCGAGCCGCTCCTCGCCGGCGGGATCGAGGCGGAGCGCGAGCGCGAGCCGCGTCGCCCCCAGCCCGCGCCCCGCCAGCCGCGCTGCCAGCCGATCGGCGAGGCGCTTCAGCGCGAACAGGAGCGGCTCCGCGCTCTCGAGCGGCGCCTCCAGCTCGAGCCGCTCCTCGGGGAGGCGCGCCGGGACGTGGGGCACGAGCGGCGACGGGTCGTCGCCGTGCGCGAGGCGCCAGGCGGCGAGCCCGGCCGCGCCGAAGCGGTGCGCCAGCGCCTCGACCGGCAGGCGCGCCAGGTCCTGCACCTGCCGCAGGCCCAGCGCGGCCAGCCGCTCGGCCATGGCGGCCGGGAGCTCGAGCGCGGCCAGCGGGAGCGGCCCCAGCGCGCCCGTGGCGTCGCCCGCCGCCGCGATGGGCGCGCCGCGCCCGTGGCGGGCGAGCGCGCGCGCCGGCCCGCGCCCCCGGGCGAGGGCCGCCCTCACCCGCAGCCCGAGCTCGTCGGCGACGGCCACCGCGCGCTCGAGGAGCGCCCGCTCGCCCGCCGCGCCGGCGCCGAGTAGGTGCGCGCCGCTGGCGTCGAGGAGGAGGGCGTCCGGGAGCGCCACCTCGACCGCCGGAGCGAGGGCGAGGAGCGCCTCGGCGAGCCCCTCCAGCGCGGCGCGGTCGGCCGCCTCGTCGGCGGGGACCACCTCCAGCCCGGCGCAGGCGGCCCGCGCCTGCACCAGCGCGTCGCCCGGCCGGACCCCGCGGGCGCGCGCCTCGGCCTCGCACGCGACCACCCGCCCCTCCCGCTCCACCGCCAGCGGCGGGCGCGGCCCGCCCCGGCCGGACCCCGCCGCCTCGCGGGCGCGGAGGAGCCGCTGCAGCGGGAGGTCGGGCGCCCACAGCGCGAGGACGCGCGGGCCGCTCGCCGCCGGCGCCGGCGCGGCGAGCACGCCGAGCTCAAGCTGCATGGCTCGCCCCGGGGGGCGCCGCGCGCGGCGGCCCCTCCGCCGCGCCGCGGGCGAAGGCGCGCCGCACCTCCGTCCCGCGAGGCCCGGCGGAGAGGTCGAGCCGGAGCGCCGCCGGGACGCGCGGGCCGCCGGGCACCCCGAGCCAGAGCGCGACCGCCCCGCCCTTCTCCGCCGCCGCGCGCAGCCGCTGCAGCAGCGCCTCGATCGCCGCCCCGCCCGGCGCGCGCGCCTGGCCAGCCGCCGGCACGTCGAGCACCACCGCCTCGAAGGCCCCGCTCCCCAGGAGCGCCTCGGCCGCCCACAGCGCGCTCCAGGGATCGGCCGTGGCGCCGGCCGGCCGCACCACGAGCAGCCGCTGGAGGTCGAGCCCGAGCGCCGCGGCGGCGGGCGGGTAGAGCTCGCCCCGCCCGTCCACCCAGGCGCCGAGCCCCCCCTCGCCCATCGCCGCGGCGAGCGCCGAGAGCGCGACCGCCGTCTTCCCGCTGGCGGGGCCGCCCGCGAGCTCGGAGAGCGCGCCGCGGGGAAACCCGCCGCCCGGGAGGAGGGCGTCCACCTCCGCCCGGCCGCTCGGCGCGTGGCCAGCCCGCGCCGGCGCCCGGCGCTCGAGGCGCCGGATCTGCTCGCGCAGCCCTTCGATGATGTCGCGCGCGTTCCCGGCCATGCCCGTCACCCTCCAGCACGATAACTGCTCGCATGTTCAGGTAGCAAGGCGGTCTGACAGCAGCGCCCCCCGTTCGCCAGGCGCTCGCCGGGGCGGCCGTGGACCGCAAACGCCTCTGTCCCCTGGGGATTCCCGTTCTTACCGTGAAAGGACGCAGCACCCACCACGAAGGGGGAAACGCATGAAGAAGATGGCTTGGGGCTTCGGCCTCGCCGCCGCGCTGGCGCTCCTCTCGGGTCAGGCGAAGGCCCAGAGCGGCTCCACCGGCACGACCGGCAACACGGACACGAGCGGCAGCGCGACGGGCACCACCGGCAGCGGCAGCTCCACCGCTTCGCCCGGCAACACCACCGACAACAGCGCGGGCTCGATGGGCACGGGCTCGATGGGCACCGGCGCGGGCTCGATGAGCACCGGCTCCGGGTCGACCACCTCGGGCGCGAGCGCGTCCACCGACCCGTCCACCTCCAGCACGAGCGGCCACTTCGACGCGCTCGCGGGCAAGGTGCAACGGTTCGATCGCAGCAACAACGAGCTCACGCTCTCCGGCAGCGATCGCAAGCTGAAGCTCGACTCCAGCACCAAGGTGATGCGCGACGGCTCCCGCGCCTCGATGGACGACATCAAGGAGGGCGACCAGGTCCGGGCCAGCTACTCCGGGTCCGGCGACACGCTGCAGGTGAAGAGCCTCGACATCACGTCCTCGGGCGCGATGGGCGGCTCCGGCTCGTCCAGCTCCTCCGGCTCGCTCGACCGCGGCTCATCGTCGTCCTCGAGCGGCACCGGCAGCACGAGCGACACGACCTCGACCGGCACCGGCACCGCGACCGGCACCGGCACCGGCAGCAGCGACACCGCCGGGTCGACCGGCTCGACGGGCTCGAGCGACGAGAGCAGCTCCTCGACCACCACCACCAAGAAGCACTCGAAGAAGATGCACCACTCCCCGCACGGCGCGGCCAACGCGCCCTCGGGCAACTCGGGCGACAGCTCGTCCAGCTCGACGTCCGGCGGCAACGCGCCGTCCGGCAACTCCGGCGACACCTCGACCGGCAGCTCCGGCGGGAAGAGCTACTGACGGCTTCCCGTAGCGCGATTCGGCGGCACCGAGGCGGCGGACCCGGCACGGGTCGCCGCCTCGCGCCGTTCAGGCTTCGGGAGCGGCGGCGCTCTTCTGCTGCGCCGCGATCTCGGCCTTCACCTGCTCCATGTCGAGCGCGCGCACCTTGCCGATGAGCTCCTCCAGCGCCTGCCCCGGCAGCGCGCCCGGCTGCGAGAAGAGCAGCACGCGGTCGCGCAGGATCATGAGCGTCGGGATGGAGCGGATCTCGAAGGCGGCCGCCAGCTGCTGCTCCACCTCGGTGTTCACCTTGCCGAAGGTGAGGTCGGGGTGCCGCGCCGCCACCTGCTCGAAGATGGGCCCGAACGCCCGGCACGGCCCGCACCAGGGCGCCCACCAGTCGACGAGGACGATGCCGTCCCGGTCCACCGTCGGCTTGAAGTTCTGCTCGGTGATCTCGACGACCGGGCTGTCGCCCATGCGGGACCTCCTCGTGGCGCGCGGAGCCGCGCCCTGGCCGTGAGAGGCGCCGGCCGCGCAAAGGGTTCGATGCGTCAGGGCGCGGCGCTGGAGAGCACCTCGTCGAGGCTCGACGCCAGCTGCCCGCGGGTGAGGACCTCCTCCACCCCGGCGCCGCGCGCCTCGTCGCGCAGGTCGGTGCGGAGGTGGCCGAGGAAGCCCACCACCCGCGCCCCGGGCCGCTCGGCCAGGAGGGTGCGCAGCTCCTGCAGCGCGCCCGGCTCCCCCAGGTCGGCGAGCACCAGCGCCGGCGCGCGCTCCCGGGCGGCGGCCGCGAGCGGCACGCCGCGCGGGGCGAACGCGACCTCCACCCCGAGCCGGCGGGCGGCGGCGTCGATCTTGGATCGGAAGAGCAGGTCGCGGACGGCGGCGAGGACCATGGCGGAGAGCCTAAGGCTCGCCGCGCGCCCGCGCCCGGCTCGCGCGCCGCCTACCGCGCGGGCGGGTACTTCTGCAGCTTGCGCTGCAGGGAGCGGCGGTGGATGCCGAGGCGGCGGGCCGCCTCGCTGATGTTGCCGCCGCAGTCCACCAGCACGCGCTGGATGTGCTCCCACTCCGCCCGGGCCAGCGACGGGGTGGCGAAGTGGTCCGGCGCCGGCTGCGGCCCGTTCTTGGCGAAGGCGGCCAGGAGCTCGTCCGCGTCCACCGGCTTCGGCAGGTAGCCCTCGGCACCGAGCTTGGTGGCCTCGACCGCGGTGGCGATGCTGCCGTACCCGGTGAGGACGAGGACGCGGGTGGCCGGGTCGTGCTCGCGCATGTCGCGCAGCAGGTCGAGGCCGCTGCGGCCGGGCATGCGGAGGTCGATCACCGCCATCTCGGGCGAGTCGGCGCGCACCTGCTCCATCGCCTCGTCGGCGCTGCCGGCGGTGCGGACGTCGAAGCCGCGCTCGCGCAGCGCGCGGGCGAGCCGCTCGCGCAGCGTCACGTCGTCGTCGACGAGGAGGATGCTGGGCGAGGCGTCCTTGGAGGGCTCGGGGGTCTGGGGAGGGGGCGTGGTGGTCATGGGGCTTCGCTCCTGCGTTGTGGCGCGGCCGGAACGCGGAACGTCACCGGCAGCTTGAGAGTGGCCGTGGTGCCCGAGCCGGGCATCGACTTGAGCTCGAGGTTCCCCCCGAGCTGCTCCGCGAGGGTGTGGGTGAGGAAGAGGCCGAGGCCCATGCCTTCGCCGGGGACCTTGGTCGTGAAGAAGGGCTCGCCGGCGCGCGACAGGATCTCCTGCGGCATGCCGCAGCCCTGGTCGATGACCTGCGCCCGGACGGCGCCGCCCTCGACCTCGACGCGCAGCAGCACGCGCTTGCCCGGCGCGGAGGCCTGCACCGCGTTCTTGAGCAGGCTGCGCAGCGCCCGGGCCAGCCCGCGCGGCGGCCCGGCGACGGCGTGGGCCGCGAGGTCGGCGTCGGTCCGCAGCTCGACCCGCGTCGGGTCGGGCAGGAACGCCATCGCCTCGTCCACCCAGCTCGCGAGCGGCAGCTCCACGATGGGCTCGCCGGCGTTCTCGCCCGCCTGGGCCGACATGTGGTGGAGGATGTCGCGGCAGCGCTTCACCTGCTCGCGGATGAGCGCCAGGTCCTCCAGCGACGAGGAGGACGCGCCGCTCTTCTCGGCGGACCGCATGAGCTCCTTCACCACCACCGCGATGGTGGAGAGCGGCGTGGAGAGCTCGTGCGCCGCCCCCGCGGCGAGCGTCGCGAGCGACGCCACCTTGTCCTTCCGCGCCGAGAGGCTGCGCTCGGCCGCCAGCGCCTCCTCCACCTGCGTCAGGGCGAGCTGGACCCGCGCCACCACGTACACGATGAAGGCCGCCGCCACCGCGAAGGAGACCCACATGCCCTGCATGTGGAGCGACATGATCTCGGCGTGGTCCAGGGACGAGAGCACCTGCAGCACGCCGAGGTGGTGCAGCCCGAAGAGCGAGCCGAACAGCGCCAGGCTGGTGCCGAGCATGGCCCAGGCCCAGGCCGCGTCGAGCAGCACCGTCGCGAGCGCCACGTTCACGAGGTACATCGTCGAGAACGGGTTCGAGTAGCCGCCGGAGAGCGCCAGGAGCGCGGTCAGGATGAAGGCGTCGGTGAACATCGCCGTGGCGATGAAGCGCTCGCCGACCTGCCCTCCCCGCCGCAGCCACAGCTCGAGGCCGACGTTCTCCACCACCTCGAAGCCGAGGATCCCGAACAGCGCCAGGAGCGGGACGTCGATGCCGACCACCCAGCGGGCCGAGACGATGGCGAGCGACTGGCCGACGATCCCGCCCCAGTGCAGCTTGATGAGCCAGGAGAGCTTGATCCGGTCCGGCTGCCCGCCCCGGACGTGCGGCCAGACTGGCTCGCGCGCCGCGCTCGGGGCGGCGGCCTCCAGGCTCCCGGCCGGCGTGCTCATGGCGGCGAATCTAGCAGGAATGTCGCACCTGTGGGGGGCCCGGGGCGGCCGCCGCTCGCGCGGCACGTTGACGCACGGCCCCAAGGGACGGCTGCGCGGGGCCCACCCGCTCGCCTTGACCCCGCCGCACCGCTCGCCCTAGCTTCGCGCTCCATGCGCGGCCGCGGCCGACCGATCGCCACCGTCCTCACCGATGCGCTCGCCGGGCGGCGCGAGGCGCGCCTGACCGCCGTGGCGGCCGCCTTCTCCGAGGCGTGCGGCTGGCCGCTCGCCCGGGAGGTGTCGGTGCGAGCGGTCGCCCGCGACGGGCGGCTGCTCGCCGTCGCCTCCAGCCGCGGCTGGGCCGACGAGGTCGAGCGGCTCGCGCCCGCCCTCTGCGCGCGGGTGAACGCCCGGCTCGGGCGGCCCGTCGCGAGCGGGCTCGACGTGCGCGTGGGACCGGTCGAGCGGTGACCGGCCGCCGCCGCCCGGGCGCGCTGGCGCTCCTCGCCCTGGCGCTGGCGTGCGGCCACGCCCCGCCCGCCCCGGCCCCGGCGCCCCCGCCCGGCGCGCCCCCGCCCGGCGCGCCCCCGTCCTCCCCCGCCGCCCCGGCGCTCTCCGCGCGCGGCCGCTACGGTCCCGAGCCGTCCGACGCCCCGAGCGCGCTCGAGCGCGCCGCGCTCGAGGCCGCGCTGGCGCGGCTCGCGCCCCGCCCCCGCCCCTCCGCCGCGCTGGCGGTGGCGGCGCGGGCGCTGGCCTCGGGCGCGGCCGACGGCGCGCGCGAGCCGCTCTCGCGCGAGCGCGTCCGGCTCGCGCTCGCGGGCGCCCTCTCCTACGACCCCGCCCCGGTGGTCCACCTGGTGGAGGCGGATCCGGCGAGCGCCGCGGAGGCCCTCGCCGGAGAGCTCCGCGAGGCGGGGCCGGCCTTCACCCACGCCGGGGCCGGGGCGGTGATCCGCGGCCGCCGGGCGTACCTCGTGCTGCTCCTGTCGCGGCGCCCGGTCGCGCTGGAGCCCTTCCCGCGCGAGGTGGCGCTCGGGGCGACCGCGGTCCTGCGCGGCGAGCTCGAGGGGCTCGAGCGGCCGACCGTCCACGTCACCGCGCCCTCCGGCGCGAGCCGCACCGTGCCGGCCAGCGGCGCCGGGCGGTCGTTCAGCGCCTCCCTCCGCTTCGACGCGCGGGGGCGCTGGCTGGTCGAGGTGGTCGGCGACGGCCCGCGCGGGCCGCAGGTGGCGGCGCTGCTCACCGTCTCGTGCGGCGGCGCGCCCCTGGGGCGACCCGGCGAGGGCGACGAGAGCGATCCGGCCGATCGCGCGGCGGCGGAGGCGCGGGTGGTCGCCGCGGTGAACGCCACCCGCGCCGGCGCCGGCCTGCCGCCGCTCGAGGCGAGCGCGGAGCTCACCGCGGCGGCGCGCCGCCACAGCGAGGCGATGCTCGCGGCCGGGGTCCTCGCGCACGTGCTGCCGGGCTCCGGGACGCCCGCGGACCGCCTGCACCGGGCGCGCATCGCGTTCGCGCTGGCGCTCGAGAACGTCGCCATGGGCCCGAGCGCCCTCTCCGCCCACCGCGCGGCGGAGGAGAGCCCGGCGCACCGCCAGAACATCCTGTCGCGCGAGGTGACGCGGGTGGGCTGCGGCATCGCCCGCGGCAAGCTCCCGGGGGGCGAGCGCGTCGTCTACCTGACCGAGATCTTCCTGGCGCCGGTGGAGGACGGCACCGACGATCGGCTGACCCCGGAGGCGCGGGTCCGCGAGGCGCTCTGGCGCGAGCGCGCCCGCCTGGGCGGGGGGGCGCTGGCGTCCGACCCGCGCCTCGACGAGCTCGCCCGCGAGGGGGCACGCGCGATGGCGCGCCGGGGCGACCCGGCGCCCGGGGACCTGGCGGACCGCGCCCTGGCGCTCGGCCGCAAGGTGGCGGCGGTCGACGCGTTCCTGGGGGCGCGGGCGGACGGCGCCGCGCGCTCGAAGAACGTGGGCGACCGGCGCTTCGGGCGGGCGGGGGTGGGCGTCGCGATGGGCGAGCGCGGACGGTACGGCGCCGGGCTGCTCTACATCGCGGTCGTCTACACCGACTGATCAGCCCAGGCGGCGCTGGGTGGCGTAGCTCTCGAGGCCCTCGCCGACCTCGGCCTCGAGGGCAAACAGCTCACAGCGGGTGCACGACCAGCTGTTCCAGCCCTTTTTCACTGCCTCGTCGAGGCAGCCGTCGTAATAGTTGCAGAAGAGGTTGCGGTGGCCTTCCACGCCGCGATCCGGATTGATGGGCGCGGTGAGCTCGCTCGGGCAAGGTTTGGCCAGCACGTCGACCTCCTCGAAAAGTGTCCGGTGCGGCGAGGAGCAGGACGCTTCCTGCCCGGTGTGCGCACCGAGACTCCCCTCGTGCAGCCTCGACGTGGGGACGCCATGACCGACCAACCTACGGGCCCCAGGCCCGCCCATCGGTGTTGGAGCGTGCGGGCTATATGCTGCCTCGCATCACCTGGTGTCAATCCCCCGCGCCCGCGCTGGCATTGGCGCGGTACGCGCCTTTTCGGCACCCCGGACCGACCGCTTGCTTCGCGCGCGGTTAGCGTGACCCGGGTCATCGCGGCGGGCCTGATCCTGATCACGTCCACCCCGGCCGGGGGCGCGACGCCCAGCGCGACCCCTCGGCTCGCCGTCTGGCTGGAGGGGGTGAGCACCAGCGCACAGGCCCTGGCGGAGGGGGACGCGGCGGGCGCCGAGATCGCGGCGCGCACCGCCCTCGCGGCGGTGCCCGGCGGGGCGCCCGGCGCGCGCGCGGAGCTGGCGCTCGGGCTCGCGCTTCGCGAGGCCTCGCGGTTCGGGGAGGCGTTCCAGGCGCTCGACCGCGCCGCGCCGCGCCTCGCGGATCCGGCCCTCGCCGCGGTGGCGCGCCTGGAGTCGGCCGAGGCGCTCTTCTACGCCGGCCACCCCGGCGCCGCGGCGGCGCGCTTCGCCGAGGTGGCGGCGCTCGGCCAGGGGACGCTGGCGCGCCGCGCGCGGCTGCGCGAGGCGGACGCCCTGCTCGCCGCCGGCAGCGCGGCCCGCGCGGCCCGCGCCTACGAGGCGCTCCTCTCGGCCGAGCCGGCGGGGCCCGCCGCGTACGGCCTCCGGCTCTCGCTCGCGGCCGCGCTGCGCGATGCCGGCGAGCCGGCGCGCGCGGTGACGGTCTACCGGGCGCTGTGGGTCGAGCAGCCGGCGGACCCCGCCGGCCGGGACGCCGGGCGCGCGCTGCTCGCCTGGCGCGCGGCGGGGGGCGCGGTCCCCCCACCCACCGCCGAGGAGCGGCTCGCCCGCGCCGCCCGCTTCCTCGAGCTCTCGCTCCCGCGCCGCGCCGTCGAGACGCTCGACCGCCTCGCCGCCAGCGCGCCGCCGCCCGAGCCGCGCAGCCGCGGGGTCCTCCTGCGCGCGCTGGCGCTCCTGCAGCTCGGCCGCCGCGAGCAGGCGCGCGCGCTCGCGGAGGAGCTCCAGCGCGACCCCGCCGCGGCGCCCGGGACGCGCGCCGGCGCCGAGCTCGTCCTGGCGCGCGCCGCCGCCCGCTCCGGGCAGGTGGACGACGCCGCCCGCCGCTACCGGCTCCTCGCCCGCGTCCGCGGCGACATCCCGGGCGTGCCCGCGGCCCAGGCGCGCGAGCTGCCGGACGAGGCGGCCTTCCTCTCGGCCTGGCTCTACTACGACGCGGGCGCCTACGCGAAGGCGGCCGGGCTCCTGCGCGCCTTCGCCCGCGAGCACCCCAAGGCCCGCCGCGCCGACGACGCGCGCTGGTTCGAGGCGTGGTCGCTCTACCGCCTCGGCCGGCGCGACGCCGCCGCCCGCGCGCTCTCGCGCCTCGCGCCCGGTCCGCTCGCCGCCGGCGCGCTCTACTGGCAGGCGCGCCTCGCCCCGAAGGCGCGCGCCCCGGCGCTCTACCGCGCGGCGCTGCGCGAGGCCGCGCCCGGGAGCTGGTACGCGCTGCTCGCCGCGGGCCGGCTCGCGGCGCTGGGCGAGCGCCCGGCCGCGCTCGCCTCCCCGGCGCCGGGCGCCCTCCCCGACGGGCCCGGCCATGGCCGCGGCGGCGAGCTGCTGTCACGGGCGGCGCGGCTCCTGGGGGCCGGGCTGCCCGCCCAGGCGGTGGCCGAGCTGCGCGCGCTGGCCGCCACGCGCGAGGCGCGGGACCGCGCCGCCGCGGTGGCCCAGCTGGCGGAGGCCGCCGGGGACGCCGAGCTCCCCTTCCGCATGGCGCGCGACCACCTGGCGCCGACGCGGCGCGCGCTGCGCTGGCTCTACCCGCGCGCCTTCCCCGGCCTGCTGCCCGCCGCGGCGGCGCAGGCGGGGCTCGACCCGGATCTGTACCTGGCGGTCATGCGGCGCGAGTCCGCCTTCCGCCCCGACGCGCGCAGCGCGGCCGGCGCGGTCGGCCTCGTCCAGCTCATCCCCCCCACCGCCGAGCGCCTGGCGCTGGCCCACGAGCTCCCGCCGAGCGCCGTGGCGGAGCTCGAGCGGCCGGAGGTGAGCGTGCCGCTCGGGGCGGCGTACCTCAGCCTCCTCGTGGACCGGTTCCAGGAGCGCTGCGCCGCCCTCGCGGCCTACAACGCCGGCCCGGCCGCCGCCGCCGCCTGGGGGCGGGCCGCCGCCGGCGAGCCGCTCGACGTCTGGGTGGAGGACATCGCCTTCCGCGAGACCCGCCGCTACGTGAAGGCCGTGGCGGCGGACGCCGCCGTCTACCGCGCGCTGTGGGCCGGCGGACCGCTCGCCATCGACGGCGCGATCCCGGTGCCGCCGCCGCGCGAAGGCGTGGCGTTCTAGCGCCGGCCGACGCCGGGCCGGCGCGCGAGGCGCCGCGCGGAGTGGGCGCTCAGCGACCGCCCTGCGCCGCGGCCGCGAGCAGCCCCTCGCCCATCCGCCGCAGCACCACCGTGGTGAGCCCCGGGATGCGCAGGAGCTCCGCCTCCGTCCGCGGCCGGCGACGCGCCACCTCCAGCATGGCCTGCTCCGGCATGACCTTGAACGGCGGCCGGTCGAGCGCGCCCGCCCGCTCCTCGCGCAGGAGCCACAGGGCGCGCAGCACGGCGCGGCCGGGGGCGTCGAGGTCGCGCGACCCCTTGAGCCTGCGCCAGCCCTCCGGGTCGAACACCCGCGGGCGGGGCTCGACGGCGGCGATGCGGGCGAACTCCTCGCGGGCCGGCTCCCACAGCCCGCGCTCCCGGAGCTCCCCCGCGAGCAGGTCGAACAGCGGCAGCAGGAAGTGGGTGTCGAGCGCGGCGTAGCGGACCTGCTCGGCCGAGAGCGGGCGGCGGCCCCAATCCGAGCGCTGGAAGTCCTTCGCCAGCTTCACCCCGAAGTGCTGCTCGACCAGCGCCGAGAGCCCGAGGCCGGGCCGGCCGAGCCGCCGCGCGGCCGCCATGGTGTCGAAGAGCGCGGGGAGCCCGAAGCCGTACTCGCGCTTGAGGCAGCGCACGTCGTAGTCGGCGCCGTGGAGCACGATGGCCTGGGCGGACGCCAGCACCGGCCCGAGCGGCCGGACGTCGACCGCGAAGGGGTCCACCACGAAGTCGCCGCCCCGCGTCGAGAGCTGGATGAGGCAGACGCGCTCGCGCAGGACGTGGAAGCTGTTCGACTCGGTGTCGAGGGCAACGACCGGCTCGGCCGCGAGCGCGCGCAGGAGCTCGGCCAGCGCGGGGGCGTCGGCCACCAGGACCGGCTGCAGGCGCGGGGGCACGTGCACCTCCCCAGTGTAGCGCGCCGGCCGGCCGGCGGGGGATCGGCGCCGCGCGCGTGCTATGACTGCCGCGCCATGAACCACTCCCGGAGCCGGCCTCGCGGCCGGCGGTAGCTCGATGAGCGCGCGCCTCCGCGGGGTGGCGGTCGCGGCGTACGCCGCCGTCTCCATGGCCTTCTTCTTCCTGGTCCAGCTGCCGCCGATGCTCTTCACCGGCTCGGCCGACTTCTCGGTCTGGCTGGCCCGCCGGATGTGGGCCCCCTCGGCGCTCTGGCTGTGCGGGGTCACGGTCGAGGTGCTCGCGCCGCGGGGGTTCCCCGACGGGCCCGCCATCTACGCCAGCAACCACGAGAGCGCCCTCGACATCTGGCTGCTCTTCCGCACCGTGCCGCGGAACGGACTCCGGTTCATCGCCAAGCAGGAGCTGTTCCGGATCCCGGTCTTCGGGTGGTACCTGCGGATGGCCCGCTTCGTGGCGGTCGACCGGCGCCACCGTGCCCGCGCCGTCGCCGCGCTGCAGCAGGCGGGCCGGATCGTGCGCGAGGGGACCTCGCTCATCGTCTTCCCCGAGGGCACGCGCAGCCCCGACGGCCGCGTGCAGCCGTTCAAGAAGGGGCCGTTCGTGGTGGCGATGGAGGCCGGGGTGCCGGTGGTCCCCATCGCCATCGCCGGGGCGGCGGCCCTGAACCCCAAGGGCCGGCTCTCGGTGCGCCCGGGCCGGGTGCGGGTCGCGGTGGGTGCCCCGCTCACCCCGGCCGACTTCCCCGACAAGTCCGCCCTCCTGCGGGAGGTGCGGAGCCGCATCATCGCGCTGCACCGGGAGCTGGGCGGCGCGGGCGGCGACGTCGACGACGCGGTGGCCGCGCCGGGCGTCGAGGGCTCGAGCTGAGCGCTGGACGAGCGCTTGTCGCCCTCCGCCCCGCAGAGCTACGATCGGCCGCATGGCGACGCGCACCGAACCTCCGGCGCAGGACGGCCGGCTCTCCGCCGCGGCCGAGGTCCTCGGCGGCTGGCGCGCGCGCGCGGCCGACCTGGCCGACGGCTTCCGCCGCTCCGACCGGTTCTTCAAGATGCGGGCCGGCATCGTCGCCGCATGGGCGGTGCTCTCGCTCCTCACCTTGTGGGGCTCCTGCGCCACGCCCGGCCAGCACAACGCGCTCGGCGCCGACGTGCAGGTGAACCGCGACTCCATCATGGGCACCCAGCTGCTCGTCCGGAACGACTCGGACCGCAACTGGGAGGACGTGGTGCTGACGCTCGACGACGGCTGGCGGTACGCGCAGCCCACCCTGCGGCCGCAGGACCTGGTCGTGCTGTCCGTGTCGTCGTTCCGAAAGGGCGACGAGGCGCCTCCCCGGGACCACCGTCCGCGCGCGCTCCGCATCTCCTGCCGCCAGGGCTCGGGCCGCTTCGACCTGCGCTGACCCCGGCGCGGTGCTCAAGGCCAGCCGGCGCCGCCCCGCGGCGCAGGGCGATCTTCCAGCTCGCGCTCGGCGGCGCGCGCCCGGCTCGCCCGCCGCGCGGCCTCCCGGCGCTCGCGGAAGCGCTCGGCGAGCTCCCGCGCCGCCCGCGCCCCGGCGTGCGCCGCGAGCGCCCGGGCCGCCTCCGCGCTCGCCGCGGCCGCGGTCGCTTGGGCGAGCGCCAGCGCGTGGCGCAGCCTGGCCCGGAAGCGGCTCTCCCCCAGCAGCGCCGCGGCCGCCGCCGGGCCCGGCGCCGGGCCGGCCGCCAGCGCCGCCGCGGCCGCCCGCGCACCCGCGCGGGCGCGCTCCTCCCGCCCGAGCGCCTCCGCGAGCGCCGCCCCGGCCCGCTCCTCCTCGCGCCGCCGCACCGCGACCAGGGCCGCCAGCGCGCCGCCGGTCCTCACGCGAGCGCCTCCTCGAGCGCCGCGATCGCCTCCGCCAGCGTCGTCACCTCCGCCGCCTCCTGCGCCAGGAGGTGCTCCAGGGCCCCGCGGCGGAGGAGCGCCTCGTCCGCCTCGGGATCGCTCCCGGCCCGGTAGGCGCCGAGCGCGAGCAGATCCTGCTGCCGGTCCAGCGCGGCGAGGAGCCGCCGCGCGCGCGCGGCCAGCGCCCCGTGGCGCGCGCTCACCACCTGCGGCATGACCCGCGACACGCTCTGCAGCACGTCCACCGCCGGGAACCGGCCGCGCGCGGCCAGGCCGCGATCGAGCACCACGTGGCCGTCGAGGATGCCGCGCACCTCGTCCGCGATGGGCTCCTCCAGATCCCCGCCCGCCACCAGCACCGTGTAGACGGCCGTCACCGTCCCCCGCGCGCGCTGCCCGGCGCGCTCGAGCAGCCGCGGCAGCGCCGCGAACACGGACGGCGGGTAGCCCTGGCGCGCCGGCGGCTCCCCCGCGGCCAGCCCGACCTCCCGCTGCGCGCGCGCGTAGCGGGTGAGGCTGTCGAGGAGCAGCAGCACGCGCCGCCCCTCCACCTCGGCGAACCACTCCGCCAGCGCGGTGGCCACGTGCGCCGCCTGCAGGCGCACCAGCGCCGGCGCGTCGCTGGTGGCCGCCACCACCACGCTCCGCGCCAGCCCCTCCGGCCCGAGCGCCCCCTCCACGAAGTCCCGCACCTCGCGGCCGCGCTCCCCGACGAGCCCCACCACCACCGCCTCCGCGGCCGTGCCGCGCGCGATCTGCCCGAGCAGCGTCGACTTGCCGACCCCGGCGCCGGCGAACAGCCCGAGCCGCTGCCCCTCGCCGGCGGTGAGGAGCGCGTCGAGCGCGCGCACGCCGAGCCCGAGCGGCGCCGACACCCGCCGGCGCGCGAGCGGGGGCGGCGCCGGGCGCTCCACCGCCCACGGGACGAGCCCGACCGGCGCGGGGCCCCCGTCGATCGGCCGGCCGAGGCCGTCGAGGACCCGCCCCAGCAGCGCGCGCCCGGCGCCGAAGGAGAGCGGCCGCCCGGTGGGCGTGACCGCCGCGCCGAGGGCCAGCCCGCGCGTCTCGCCCAGCGGCAGGAGCACCGCCTCCTCGCCGCGGAAGCCCACCACCTCCGCCGGCAGCGGCGGGGCGCAGCCGCGGGCGACCAGGCACAGCTCCCCCCGCCGGACCGGGCCGAGGGCGGCGCGCACCGCGAGGCCGGTCAGCTCCACCACCCGCCCGCTCCAGGCGAGCGGCGCCCGCTCGGGCGCCCGCGCCAGGCGGGCGCGCAGGCCGAGCGGGCTCACCAGCCGTCCTCCTCGGCCCGCAGCGCGCGGCCGAGCGCCTCGAGCTGCGGCGCGAGGCGGGCGTCCACCGCGCCCGCCTCGGTCTCGACCCGCACCTCGCCGCGCGCGAGCGCCGGATCAGCGGCCCAGGCGAGGGCGCGCCCCCCGCCCGCGCCGCCGGCGAGCCGCGGCTCGGCCGCGCGGAGGGCGGCGAGGTCCTCCGGGTGAGCGCGCACGGTCAGGGCGGAGTGGCCGCGCGCGACCTCGAGCGCGCGGCCCGCCAGCTCGATCACCACCTCGGGGTCGAGCGCCGCGGCGCGCGTCACGATCCGGCGGGCCAGCTCGAGCGCGAGGTCCGCCAGCTCCGCCCGCGCGCCCGCCAGGAGCCGCTCGCGCGCGAGCGCGGCGCGGGCGACGAGCTCGGTGGCGCGCGCGAGGCCCTCCTCCCTCCCAGCCTCTGCGGCCGCGGCCCGCAGCCTCTCCGTCTCCTCACGCGCCGCCTGGAGCAGGCGCCCGGCCTCGGCGGCCGCCTCCTCGCGCAGGCGGCGCGCCTCCGCCGCCGCGTCCCAGAGCTGCGCCGGGATGCGGCGGCTGCCGGGCGGTCGCCGCTCCCCCCGCGCCGCCTCTTGCTCGACCATGCCGGACGCACGGTGCAGCCCCCGTGCCCGGCGCCGGGACATGGATCGTCGCGGCCCCGGACGCGGCCGCGCGCGCGGGGCGCCGCGCCGCGGACCGGCGCGACCGAGGCGCGGACCGCCGCGCCGGAGCCCGAGACGAGACCGGGCCCGCCACCTGCGCGGTGGCGGGCCCGGGAAGGACCGAGTAGCCGAGGGCCGCCGCTAGGCGGCGCTCTCCAGGTCGGAGTCGTGCCCGACCGGCTCGAGGTACCGGTTCAGGAACTGCTTCGTCTTGAGCTCGACCTGGCGGACGCGCTCGCGCGACACGCCCCAGCGCTTGCCGATCTCCTCCAGCGTCTTGGGCGAGTCCTGCTGCAGCCGGTTGTGGACGATGTCCCAGCCCAGCTCGCCGATCCGCTTGCGCACCTTGCCGAGCGCGTCGCGCACCTCGCGGTCGCCCTCGGCCGAGAGGTAGGTGTCCTCCGGCCCGGGGCCGTCGTCCTCGATGCGCTCGAGGTGGGTGACGTCCCCCTCCTCGTCGATGGCGCTGTCGAGCGAGAGGTCCGGCTGCGCGACCGTGCCGCTCTGCGGCCGCACGGTGGAGCGCGCCTCCTTGAGGTACTTCCCGATGTAGGCGCGGATCCACCACACCGCGTAGGTCGAGAAGCGGGTCCCGGCGTGCGGATCGAACTTCTCGACCGCGCGCATGAGCCCGACGTTGCCCTCCTGGATGAGGTCGTCGAGCCGGACCGTCCCGCGGCGCTGCTTGCGGGCGATGGCGACCACGAACGCGAGGTTGTGGCGGACCAGCTTCTGCTTCGCGGAGCCCTCGCCGCGGCGAGCGCGCAGCGCGAGCGCGTGCTCGTCCTCGCGCGTCAACGGCGGGTAGTCGCGCACGGCCTTGAGGTACGGGGCGAGCTCCTCGAACTCTCTGCTGCTGCGCTGGGGGGTGGCAGTCCTCATTTCCTCACCTTTTCCGACGCGACGAGACCTTGGGAAGACCGAGGGGGTAGGTTACGTAACGTCAGTTTAAGATACTGGACCTGTCGAGTCAATCTTCGTCCAGCCCCGCTGAGACTGGGCATTATCGGCAGTTGCCATCTGGAGCGCACACCAGCCAGAACGGAAGGGTGTCGCGCGAATATGGAGCGTGCCGAGCCTCTGGCTAGCCTCCCAGACGGAGCCTCTAGGTTCGAGAAGGGTAAGCATCGAAAGTTGTTTGTCATCAAGGTGGCGGTCTCCGATGGGGCGTGCTCGATCGCACAGCACCCGAGAGGCCGTCCTGCCAGGCCCTCGCCTCCTGCCCTCAACACGCCAACCTGAAAAGCACGAGGTCCGGCCCCCATCAGGGACCGGACCTCGAGTGCGACCCGACCGCGGTAGTTTCCGCTAGTCCTCGCCGGCGACCGCCAGCGCTTCCTCGGCCTGCTCCACCGCGTCGACCGGCGTCTCGACCTCGATGTCGAGGTGCTTGTAGGCGCCGAGCCCGGTGCCGGCGGGGATGAGCCGGCCCATGATGACGTTCTCCTTGAGGCCGCGGAGGTGGTCCACCTTGCCGCTGATGGCGGCCTCGGTGAGCACCTTGGTCGTCTCCTGGAACGAGGACGCCGAGATGAACGACTCGGTGGAGAGCGAGGCCTTGGTGATGCCGAGCAGCAGCGGCTCGCCCTGCGCCGGCTTCCCGCCGGCCGCCATCACCTTGTCGTTCTCCTCCTCGAACACGAACTTCTCGACCTGCTCGTCGGAGAGGAAGCTCGTGTCGCCCACGTCGGAGATCCGCACGCGGCGCAGCATCTGCCGCACGATGGTCTCGATGTGCTTGTCGTTGATCTTCACGCCCTGGAGCCGGTAGACCTCCTGCACCTCGTCCACCATGTAGTGCGCGAGCTCCTTCTCCCCGAGCACCTTCAGGATGTCGTGCGGGTTGGCGGCGCCGTCCATGAGCGCCTCGCCGGCGCGGACGCGGTCGCCCTGGTGCACGCTGATGTGCTTGCCCTTGCCGATCAGGTACTCCTTGCCCAGGTCGCCGCGGAGCTTGCCGTCCACCTCGGGCGTGATGACGACCTTGCGCTTGCCCTTGGTGTCCTTGCCGAAGCTCACCACGCCGTCGATCTCGGAGATGACGGCGTGCTCCTTGGGCTTGCGGGCCTCGAAGAGCTCGGCCACCCGCGGCAGACCGCCGGTGATGTCCTTCGTCTTCATGGTCTCGCGCGGCATCTTGGCGATGATCTCGCCGGCGTCGACCTCGTCGCCGTCGTTCACCACGATGTTGGCGCCCTCGGGCAGCATGTAGCGCGCCTGCGCCTCGGAGTTGGGCAGGTTGCGCGTCTGGCCCTTGTCGTCCTTGATCGACACGCGCGGGCGCGCGTCGGGGTCCTTCGAGGCGATGACCACCTTGCGGGCGAGGCCGGTCACCTCGTCGAGCTGCTCGGTGTAGGTGACGCCGTCGACGAGGTCGCCGTACTTCACGCGGCCGGCCACCTCGGTGATGATCGGCATCGAGTAGGGATCCCACTCGGCGAGCAGCGTGTTGCCCTCGATCTTCTGCCCCTCGCGGACCAGCACCTTGGCGCCGTAGACCACGCCGTAGCGCTCGCGCTCGCGGCCCTGGTCGTCGGCGACGATGATCTCGCCGTTGCGGTTCATGACGATGAGCGTGCCATCCTTCTTCTTGGCCACGTTCACGTTCGAGAACTTCACGACGCCGGGGTTGCGGTTCTCCACCGTGGACTGCTCGGCGCGCCGGGAGGCCGCGCCGCCGATGTGGAAGGTGCGCATGGTGAGCTGGGTGCCCGGCTCGCCGATCGACTGGGCGGCGATGACGCCGACCGCCTCGCCGATGTTCACCTTCCGCCCGCGGGCGAGGTCTCGCCCGTAGCACTCGACGCAGATGCCGCGCCGCGCCTGGCAGGTCAGCACCGAGCGGATGCGCACCTTGTCGATGCCGGCGTTCTCGATCGCCTTGACCTTGGCCTCGTCGATCTCCTCGTTCGCCTTCACCAGCACCGCGCTCGAGAACGGGTCGACGATGTCCTCCAGCGCCACGCGGCCGAGGATGCGCTCGCCCATGGGCTCGATGATCTCGCCGCCCTCCACCAGGGAGCCGAGGGTGATGCCGTCCATCGCGCCGCAGTCGTACTCGGTGATGATGGCGTCCTGCGCCACGTCGACCAGGCGGCGGGTCAGGTAGCCGGAGTTGGCCGTCTTGAGCGCCGTGTCGGCGAGGCCCTTGCGGGCGCCGTGCGTCGAGATGAAGTACTGGAGGACGTTGAGGCCCTCGCGGAAGTTGGCGGTGATCGGCGTCTCGATGATCTCGCCCGAGGGCTTGGCCATGAGGCCGCGCATGCCGGCCAGCTGGCGGATCTGCTGGGCGGAGCCGCGGGCTCCCGAGTCGGCCATGATGTAGATCGGGTTGAAGGACGGCTGGCGGCGCTCCTCGCGCTTCCCGTCCTTGCCGATCCCGACGGCGGTCTCGGTCCCGATCTCGGTCATCATCTCCTGGGCCACCTCCTCGGTGACCTGCGCCCAGATGTCGATGACCTTGTTGTACCGCTCGCCCTTGGTGATGAGACCCTCGGTGTACTGGTTCTCGATGTCCGCCACCTCGGCGCTGGCGCGGTCGAGCAGGGCGCCCTTCTTCCGAGGGATGTGCATGTTCGACAGCGCGATCGAGATGCCGGCCTTGGTCGCGTTGCCGTAGCCCATGGACCGCACGCGGTCGGCGAGGAGGACGGTCTCCTTCTCCCCGCACAGGCGGTAGGTGAGGTCGATGAGGTTCTGGAGCTGCTTCTTGTCCATCACCTTGTTGATGGCGTCGAAGGTCAGCCGCTTCGGGATGATGTCGAAGAGCAGCACGCGCCCGGTCGTGGTGTCGACGCGCTTGCCGTCCATGCGGACGGTGATCTTCGCCTGCAGCTCGATCTCGCCCTGGTCGTAGGCGGCGCGGACCTCCTGCGGCGACGCGAAGGTCTTGCCCTCGCCCTTGGCGAAGGCACGCTCGCGCGTCATGTAGTAGATGCCGAGCACGATGTCCTGGCTCGGCACGATGATGGGCTTGCCGTGCGCGGGCGAGAGGATGTTGTTCGTGCTCATCATGAGCACGCGCGCCTCCATCTGAGCCTCGATGGAGAGCGGCACGTGGACCGCCATCTGGTCGCCGTCGAAGTCGGCGTTGAAGGCGGTGCAGACGAGCGGGTGGAGCTGGATCGCCTTGCCCTCGATGAGGACCGGCTCGAACGCCTGGATGCCGAGGCGGTGCAGGGTCGGGGCGCGGTTCAGGAGCACCGGGTGCTCGCGGATCACGTCGTCGAGGATGTCCCAGACCTCGGGGCGCTCCTTCTCCACCATCTTCTTCGCGCTCTTGATGGTGGTGACGTACCCCTTCTCCTCGAGCTTGTTGTAGATGAACGGCTTGAACAGCTCGAGCGCCATGATCTTCGGCAGGCCGCACTGGTGCAGCTTGAGCTCGGGGCCGACCACGATGACGGAGCGGCCCGAGTAGTCGACGCGCTTGCCGAGCAGGTTCTGGCGGAACCGGCCCTGCTTGCCCTTCAGCATGTCGGAGAGCGACTTGAGCGGGCGCTTGTTCGGGCCGGTGATGGTCTTGCCGCGGCGCCCGTTGTCGAAGAGCGCGTCCACCGCCTCCTGCAGCATCCGCTTCTCGTTGCGGATGATGATGTCGGGGGCGTTCAGCTCCTGGAGCCGCTTCAGGCGGTTGTTGCGGTTGATGACGCGCCGGTAGAGGTCGTTGAGGTCCGAGGTCGCGAAGCGGCCGCCGTCGAGCGGCACCAGCGGGCGCAGGTCGGGCGGGATGACCGGGATGACCTCGAGCATCATCCAGTCGGGCTTGTTGCCCGACTCGACGAAGGCCTCGACCACCTTGAGGCGCTTCGCGATCTTCTTCCGCTTGGCGTCGCTGGTGGCCTCGCGCATCTCCTTGCGGAGCAGCTCGGAGAGCGAGTTCACCTCGATGGCGCGCAGGAGCTGCAGGACGGCCTCGCCGCCCATGCCGGCCAGGAAGGCGTCCTCGCCCAGCTCGTCGAGGAGCTTGCCGTAGCGGTCCTCGGAGAGGAGCTCGCCCCGCTGGAGCGTGGACTCCTTGGGGTCGATGACGATGTACGACTCACAGTACAGGACCTTCTCCAGGTCCTTGAGCGTGATGTCGAGCAGGTTGCCGATGCGGCTCGGCAGGCTCTTCAGGAACCAGATGTGCGCCACCGGCGTGGCGAGCGTGATGTGCCCGAGGCGCTCGCGGCGCACCTTGGACTGGATCACCTCGACGCCGCACTTCTCGCACACCACCCCGCGGTGCTTCATGCGCTTGTACTTGCCGCAGTTGCACTCGTAGTCCTTCACGGGGCCGAAGATCTTCGCGCAGAAGAGGCCGTCCCGCTCCGGCTTGAACGTGCGGTAGTTGATCGTCTCCGGCTTCTTGACCTCGCCGTGCGACCACTGCCGGATCTTGTCCGGGCTGGCCAGCGAGATGCGCATGGCCGAGAACGAGAGCGGGTCCTTCGGCTTCTCGAAGAAATTGAAGATGTCCTTCACGTTGATCCTTTCGAGGGCTGCGCCCTCGCCCCGTCGAGCCAAGCTCGCCGGGGCCCCACTCCTGCCCGCCGGGTCCCGTGCGCCTTCGGGAGCGGCTCCGCCGCACCCCCTCAGGCGCCCCGGCTCGAGGGGCTACGCCCCTCCCCCGCTGCGCGGGGCCCCCTCCCGAACCTTTACGCCGTCTTCTTCTCCGGCCGAGGGGCGAGCGGATCGCCCGCCGTGGCGGAGGCCTCCTGGAGCTCGCGCTCGCGCTGCGCCTCGGGCGACTCGAGCAGCTCCACGTCGAGCGCGAGGCTCTGCATCTCCTTGATGAGCACGTTGAAGGACTCGGGCAGGCCCGACTCCAGCGTGTTCTCGCCCTTGACGATGGCCTCGTACATCCGGGTGCGGCCGACCACGTCGTCGGACTTCACGGTCAGGAACTCCTGCAGCGAGTAGGCGGCGCCGTACGCCTCCATGGCCCACACCTCCATCTCGCCGAGCCGCTGACCGCCGAACTGCGCCTTGCCGCCCAGCGGCTGCTGGGTGACGAGCGAGTACGGCCCGATGCTCCGGGCGTGGATCTTCTCGTCCACGAGGTGGTGCAGCTTCAGCATGTACATGACGCCCACCGTGACGTCGGCGTCGAACGGCTCGCCGGTGCGCCCGTCGAAGAGCACCGACTGCATGGTGCACCCGCCGGTGGAGAGCAGCCCGGTGATCTCGTCCTCCTGGGCGCCGTCGAACACCGGCGTCGCCACGTGCGCGCCCCGCATGAACTTCTCGGCCAGGCGCGGCAGCTCCTTGTCCGGCACCTCGTCGATGAGCTGGGCGATCTTCTCGGTGCGGACGTCGTCGCCGGGGAAGACCTTCTTCAGGCCCTTCCGGATCTGCTCGGGGCCGAACTTCTTCTCGATCATCTCCTGGATGCGCTTGCCGACGTTGAGCGCGGCCCAGCCCAGGTGCGTCTCCAGGATCTGGCCCACGTTCATGCGCGACGGCACGCCCAGCGGGTTGAGGACGATGTCGACCGGGGTGCCGTCCTCGAGGTACGGCAGGTCCTCCTCGGGCAGCACGCGGGAGACGACGCCCTTGTTGCCGTGGCGGCCGGCCATCTTGTCGCCGACGGCCAGCTTGCGCTTGATGGCGACGTACACCTTCACCATCTTGATGACGCCCGGCGGCAGCTCGTCGCCCTTCTTGAGGCGGCCGATCTTCTCCCCGAACAGCAGCTTGATGAGCTCGCGCTGCTCCTCGAAGTTCTGGACCACCTTGCGGACCTTGTCCTGCACCTCGGACGGCGCCGCGATCTCGCCCCAGTAGCGCTGCGGGATGGCGTCGAGCAGCTCGTCCGAGAGGACGTCGCCCTTCTTGAGGAGCTGGTTGCCCTGGTCGTCGACCAGGCGGGCTGAGACCTCCTTGCCCACCAGCAGCCGGCGGATCTTGCCGTACGCCGAGTCCTGGATGATGCGGATCTCGTCGTTCTGGTCCTTGAGGAGCTTCGCCTCCTCCATCTCCTCGATGGCCTTGGCGCGCTCGTCCTTGTCGACGCCCTTGCGGCTGAAGACCTTGGCGTTGATGACGGTGCCGGAGACGCCCGGCGGCACGCGCAGCGAGCTGTCGCGGACGTCGCCGGCCTTCTCGCCGAAGATGGCGCGGAGCAGCTTCTCCTCGGGGGAGAGCTGGGTCTCGCCCTTGGGCGTGATCTTGCCGACCAGGATGTCGCCCGGCTTCACCTCGGCGCCGATGCGGATGATGCCCGACTCGTCGAGGTCCTTGAGGGCCTCCTCACCGACGTTCGGGATGTCGCGCGTGATCTCCTCCTTGCCGAGCTTGGTGTCGCGCGCGATGCACTCGAACTCCTCGATGTGGATCGAGGTGTAGACGTCCTCCTTGAGCAGGCGCTCCGAGAGCAGGATCGAGTCCTCGAAGTTGTAGCCCTGCCACGGCATGAAGGCGACGACCACGTTCTGGCCGAGCGCGAGCTCGCCCATCTCGGTGGCCGGCCCGTCGCCGATGACGTCGCCCTTCTTCACCCGCTCGCCCGGCTTCACGATGGGCTTCTGGTTGATGCAGGTGTTCTGGTTCGAGCGCTGGTACTTGATGAGGTTGTAGATGTCGACCTCGTTGGCCACGTCGGTGGTCGAGGTCGCCACGTCCGCCTTCACCACGATGCGGGCCGCGTCGACGGACTGCACCACGCCGTCGCGCTTCGCCACCACCGTCACGCCCGAGTCGCGGGCGACGATGGCCTCGATGCCGGTGCCGACCAGCGGCGCGTCGGTGCGGAGCAGCGGCACCGCCTGGCGCTGCATGTTCGAGCCCATGAGGGCGCGGTTGGCGTCGTCGTTCTCGAGGAACGGCACCAGCGAGGCGGCCACCGAGACGAGCTGGTTCGGCGACACGTCCATCAGGTCCACGTCCTCCGGCTTCGCCTGCACGTACTCACCGTGCTTGCGGCAGGAGACCTGGGCGCCGGTGAAGTTGCCCTTCTTGTCCACCGGAGCGTTGGCCTGCGCGATGATGTGCTGCTCCTCCTCCAGCGCCGAGTAGAACTTCACCTCGTCGGTGACGCGGCCCTTCTCCACCTTCCGGTAGGGGGTCTCGACGAAGCCGTACTCGTTGACGCGCGCGTAGGTCGAGAGCGACGCGATGAGGCCGATGTTCGGGCCTTCCGGCGTCTCGATGGGGCAGATGCGGCCGTAGTGCGTGGAGTGGACGTCGCGCACCTCGAAGCCGGCGCGCTCGCGGGTGAGGCCGCCCGGCCCGAGGGCGGAGAGGCGCCGCTTGTGCGTGACCTCGGAGAGCGGGTTCGTCTGATCCATGAACTGCGAGAGCTGCGACGAGCCGAAGAACTCCTTGATGACGGCCGTCACCGGCTTCGCGTTGATGAGATCGTGCGGCATGAGCGTCTCGATCTCCTGGAGGCTCATGCGCTCCTTGATCGCGCGCTCCATGCGGACGAGACCGATGCGGTACTGGTTCTCGAGCAGCTCGCCCACCGCGCGGACGCGGCGGTTGCCGAGGTGGTCGATGTCGTCGATGTCCTTGTTGGGCTTGCCGTTCTTGAGGTCGATGAGGAAGCGCACCACCTCGAGCACGTCGCGCTTCGTCAGCACCTGGTTGTCGAGCGGCTCGTCGATCCCGAACTTGTAGTTGAGCTTGAGCCGGCCGACCTTCGACAGGTCGTACCGCTCGGCGTTGAAGAACAGGTTGACGAACAGGTTCGTCGCCGTCTCCGGGGTCGGCGGATCACCCGGGCGGAGGCGCTTGTAGATCTCCATGATCGCCTCCTCGGGCGTGGAGATCTTGTCCTGCATGAGCGTGTCGCGGAGCGACGGGAGGACGTTGAGGTTGTCGATGAAGAGGACGCGCAGCTCCTTGATGTCGCGCTTGCGCAGCTCCTCGACCTTCTCCTCGGTGACCTCCTCGTTCACCTCGAGCAGCACCTCGCCGGTCGCCTCGTCGACCACGTCCTCGGCGGAGATCTTGGTGTGGACCTCCTCCGCCTCGATGGGCAGCGACTTCAGCTTGGCGGCGACCAGCTTCTTGATCGCGCCCTCGGTGTACTTCCGGTTCTTCTTGACGATCACCTCGCCGGTCTTCGGGTCCTTGATGTCGCGCGTGGCGCGCTGGCCCTTGAGCAGCTCGGGGTTGAGGTCCTTCTCGTACTTCCCCTTCCCCTCGATCCGGATGATCTCGGTGTCGTAGTAGTACTTGAGGATCTCCTCGGCCGTGCCGCGGAAGTCGACCGGGTCCTTCTTGGCCGTGTCGGGCACCGCGCCGAGCGCGCGCAGCAGCACCGTCGCGGGCAGCTTGCGGCGCCGGTCGATGCGCACGTAGAGGATGTCCTTGTGGTCGAACTCGAAGTCGATCCACGAGCCGCGGTACGGGATGATGCGGGCGTTGAACAGGATCTTGCCCGACGAGTGGCTCTTGCCCTTGTCGTGGTCGAAGAAGGCGCCCGGGGAGCGGTGCAGCTGGCTCACCACGACGCGCTCGGTCCCGTTGATGATGAAGGTCCCGTTGTCCGTCATGAGCGGGATCTCGCCGAAGTAGACCTCCTGCTCCTTGACGTCGCGGATGGACTGCGCGCCGGTCTCCTCGTCCTTGTCCCAGACGACCAGGCGCACGACCACCTTGATCGGCGCGGAGAACGTCATGCCGCGCTGGTGGCACTCGTCGACGTCGTACTTGGGCTTCTCGAGGTGGTAGCTCACGAACTCGAGCGAGCTCGTCTCGTTGAAGTCCTTGATCGGGAAGACCGACTTGAAGACCCCCTGCAGCCCGGTGTCGTCGCGCTTCTCGGGGGGGACGTCGGCCTGCAGGAACTTGTCGTAGCTCGACTTCTGGATCGCGATGAGGTTGGGGATCTCCGCGATCTTGTTGATCTTTCCGAAATTCCGTCGAACGCGAAAGTTATTCTGCACGGTCAGCGCCATACGCGATCGGTCCTCTTTATCCCCTGCTGCGTTCGTCCGCCGGAAATGGCTCGAGCCGGCTCTCCGGCCGGCGAGCCGCCTCGACCCGGCCTCGGGCCGGGGTCGCTGTGCGTCGGTATTTCAGGGGGTTCCGGGTTGTAACGGGAACCTACCTACCTGTCAAAGATTCCAGAAAAGGGGTGCGGCGGAGCAGGCGCGAGCCTGCCCCGCCGCGGGCGGTCGAGCCCGAGCTACTTGATCTCGACCTTCGCGCCAGCCGCCTCGAGCTTCTTCTTGAGCTCGTCGGCCTCGGCCTTGGCGATGCCGGCCTTGACCTCCTTGGGGGCGCCCTCGACGAGGTCCTTCGCCTCCTTGAGGCCGAGGCCCGTGATCGCGCGGACCTCCTTGATCACGTTGATCTTGTTCGCGCCGGCGTCGGCGAGGACGACGGTGAACTCCGTCTTCTCCTCGGCCGGGGCCGCCGCGGCCCCACCGCCGGCCGCCATCATCACCGGCGCGGCGGCGGCGGAGACGCCCCACTTCTCCTCGAGCTTCTTGACGAGCTCGGCCGCCTCCATGACGGAGAGCGTGCTGAGCTGGTCGACGATCGTGTTCAGGTCTGCCATGTCTGTCTCGTTTCCTGTGGCGGCGGGGACGAGCCCCGCCCGTTCGTAGCGTGCCCAGGCGCCTCCCGGCGCGCGGGCGGTTCAGGTACCGGTTCCTACGCCTTGCCGAGCTGGTCCTTGCGAGCGTTCAGGACCTGGGCGAGCTGCTGGCCCGGGGTCCCGATCATCCGCGCGAGCTTGGTGGCCGGCTGGGCGATCATCATCGCGATCGTCCCGCGCAGCTCCTGGAGACCCGGCATCTTCGCCAGGGCCTTCACGCCGTTCACGTCGATGACCTGACCTTCGACCACCGCCGTGCGGATCGCGAAGTTCTCGCGGTCCTTGGCGAAGTCCACCAGGATCTTCGCCGGCGACACCACGTCGTCGTACGACATGATGAGCGCGGTGGGCCCGACGAACTTCTCGACCAGCGGCTCCACCGGCGTGCCCTTGGCGGCACGCTGGGCGAGGGTGTTCTTGACGATCTTGTAGTCGATCTTCGCGTCACGGAACTTCTTGCGGAGACCGGTGACCGTCGCGACGTCGAGCCCCTTCGGCTCGGCGAGGATGGCCGCCTTCGCCTTGGCCATCAGCTCGTGAAGCTGGTTGATGACCTCTTCTTTTTCCGTCCGGTTCAACTGTCCTCACCACCTTTCCGACCGCCCCGCCCCTCGGGGCGGCGACGGTGCACTGGGTCTTCGGACAGGCCGGACGGCCGGTACGCTGACCCCCTGGCCAAGCAGGGGACGCTGAACGTCCCTGAGTCTCGGCGGGTCGGACGCCTTCGCCCGTTTGACCGCCCTCCCCTACGCCTTCTCGCACCCGGGGAGAGCGGGCCCGCTGTCTTGGACCAGGAAACCCCGGCGGCCCCATGCCGCCGGGAGAAGCGATCGCCGGCGGGGAGCGCGCCCCGCCGGCCGCGAAGCCTTACGCGTGGGCGGCGGTGAGCTCGGCGGTGTCGAGCTTGATGCCCGGCCCCATCGTGCAGCTCACGGTCACGTTCTTCACGTAGACGCCCTTGGCGGTCTGCGGCTTCGCCTTGAAGATGATCTCCATGATGGCGTTGAAGTTCGCCTTGAGCTTCTCCGGCTCGAAGGAGGCCTTGCCGAAGGGGACGTGCACGATGCCCGCCTTCTCGACGCGGAACTCCACCTTGCCGGCCTTCTGCTCCTTGACGGCCTTGGCGATGTCCATCGACACCGTGCCGACCTTCGGGTTCGGCATCAGGCCGCGGGGCCCGAGCACCTTACCGAGGCGGCCGACCACGCCCATCATGTCGGGGGTGGCGAGCACCTTGTCGAAGTCCATGAAGCCGCCCTGGATCTTCTCGGCCAGGTCCTCGGCCCCGACGATGTCGGCGCCGGCCTCCTGCGCGTCGCGGGCCTTGTCGCCCTTGGCGAAGACGGCCAGCCGCACCGCCTTGCCCATCCCGTGCGGCAGCACGACCGCGCCGCGCACCACCTGGTCGGCGTGCTTGGGGTCGACGCCGAGGTTGATGGACGCGTCCACCGACTCGTCGAACTTCTTCGAGGCGGTCTGCTTCACGAGGGTCATCGCCTCGTCGAGCTTGTAGCGCCGCTCGCGGTCGACCTTCGCCGCGACCGCCTTGTACTTCTTCGCGATGTGAGCCATGTCGTGTGTCTCCCGGTCCGCGGCCTAGCCGACGACGTCGATCCCCATCGAGAGCGCCGTGCCCTCGACGGTCCGCATGGCGGCTTCCAGCGTGCCGGCGGTCATGTCCTGCATCTTCATCTTGGCGATCTGCTCGACCTGCTTCTTCGTCACCTGCCCGACCTTCTCCTTGCCGGGCTTGTGCGCCCCCGAGCCCTTCTTCTTCTCGGTGTGCAGGCCGGCCGCCTTCTTGAGGAGGACGGCGGCGGGCGGCGTCTTGAGCAGGAAGGTGAACGAGCGGTCCTGGTACACGGTGATGATCACCGGGATGATGAGACCGTCCTTCGCCTGCTGCTGGGTCGCCGCGTTGAACTGCTTGCAGAACTCCATGATGTTGACGCCGTGCTGGCCGAGCGCGGGGCCGACCGGCGGCGCCGGGTTGGCCTTGCCGGCCGGGATCTGCAGCTTGACCTGACCTGTGACCTTCTTCATGGCTGCTCCTCTCGTGGTGTGACGGGCGTTGACGCGCCCTCCCACGCCTGCGGACTACGTCTTCTCCACCTGCATGAAGTCGAGCTCGACCGGGGTCGCCCGGCCGAAGATCGAGACCAGCACGCGGAGCTTGCCCTTGTCGGGCTTGACCTCCTCCACCGTGCCGTTGAAGTTCGAGAACGGCCCGTCGATGACGCGGACCTGGTCGCCGTCCTCGAACTGCACCCGGGGCTTCGGCTTGAGGGTGCCCTCCGAGATCTGGCTGGTGAGGCGCGCCACCTCCTCGTCGCGGACCGCCGGCACCTCGCGCGGGTTCTTCGCGTTGCCGACGAAGCCGGTCACCTTGGGCGTCGACTTCACCATGTGCCAGGTGCCGTCCGCCATCTGCATGTGGACGAGCACGTAGCCGGGGAAGAACTTGCGCTTGGAGGTCTTCTTCTCCCCCTTCACCATCTCCACGACCTGCTCCATGGGGATGAGCACCTCCCCGAAGCACTCGGCGAGCGGCGCCGCCCTGCGGACGGCCTTGCCGTCCTCGAGGTCGTCGAACTCGATCTTGTCCTCGCCGTGCTGGCGGACGTACTCCTCGATCGACTTCTTGACCTTGTTCTCGAAGCCCGAGTAGGTGTGGACGACGTACCACTTCTTCGCCATGTCCCGAATCTCCGTTCCGCTCAGCCGCCCCAGCCTGCCGCCCCTCTAAACGCCGCGGCGGGGCCGACGCCCCGCCACTCGATCCCGCGCTGCGCCCCGGCCCCCGGACCGGCGCGGCCGCCGTCTAGTAGACGAGCGAGCTCAGCTTGGCCCAGACGTAGTCGAAGACGCCGAGGACGATGGCGGCCACGAAGGTGGCGACCACCACCGCGACCGTGGCGGCGCGGGTCTCGCGCAGCGTGGGCCAGGTGACCTTCTTGAGCTCGCTGGCGACCTCGAGCGAGACCGTCCGCACGCGGGTGGCGCGCCAGGCCACCACCGCTGCCGCCACCGCGATGCCGTAGCCGAGGACGGTGGTGAGCGTCCAGTCCTCGCCGAACAGGGCGGGGTCGTTCCAGCGCGCGTAGGAGAAGGCGAGCCCCAGGATCTTCTCCAGGAACACGCCCACGGCGAGCGCGGCCAGCACGAAGAAGATGACCACCATCCTCCTCGGATCGACGCCTGCCTTGCCTTCCGCCGCCATGGTGCCTCGCTTCGGTGCTTCGGGTGGGGTTTGCTGCCGGTGAGTTGGCAGGCCAGGAGGGATTCGAACCCCCAACCCGCGGTTTTGGAGACCGCTGCTCTAGCCGTTCGAGCTACTGGCCTGTGAAGGGTGCGCCGGCCCAGGGGCCGGCGCCGCCGTTACTTCGTCTCCTTGTGACCCTGGTGCTTGCGGCACCGCGGGCAGTACTTGGAGAGCGCGAGCTTCTCCTGCGTCTTCTTCTTGTTCTTGGTGGTCGAGTAGTTCCGCTCTTTGCAGACGGTGCACTCGAGGGTGATGATGCTGCGGTTGCCGGCCATGTGAGTCTCTCGTTTCGCGACGGCGGGGGACGAGCCCCCGCCCTACCAGCGGTTGGCGGGGCCGCTCGGCCCCGCGCCCTTACTGAATGACCTCGGCGACGACGCCCGCGCCGACCGTACGGCCGCCTTCACGGATGGCGAACCGGAGCTCCTTCTCCATGGCGACGGGGGTGATGAGCTCCACCTCCACCGACACGTTGTCCCCCGGCATCACCATCTCCACGCCCTTCGGTAGCGTCATCGTCCCGGTCACGTCCGTCGTCCGGAAGTAGAACTGCGGCCGGTACCCGTTGAAGAACGGCGTGTGACGACCGCCCTCCTCCTTCGTCAGGACGTACACCTCGCCCTTGAACTTCGTGTGCGGCGTGATCGACCCCGGCTTCGCCAGCACCTGACCGCGCTCCACCTCCTCGCGCTTCAGGCCGCGCAAGAGCGCCCCGATGTTGTCGCCCGCCTGCCCCTCGTCGAGCAGCTTGCGGAACATCTCCACGCCCGTCACCACCGTCTTCGCCGTGGGCTTGATGCCGACGATCTCGACCTCCTCGCCCACCTTGATGACGCCGCGCTCCACGCGCCCCGTCGCCACCGTCCCGCGCCCCGAGATCGAGAACACGTCCTCGACCGGCATCAGGAACGGCTTGTCCGTCGCGCGCTTCGGCGTCGGCACGTAGGAGTCGACCGCGTCCATCAGCCGCATGATCGACGGCTCGCCCAGGTCGCCCTTGTCGCCCTCGAGCGCCTTCAGCGCCGACCCCTTCACGATCGGGATCTCGTTCCCCGGGAACTCGTACTTCGTCAGGAGCTCGCGGACCTCCAGCTCCACCAGGTCGAGCAGCTCCTTGTCGTCCACCATGTCGCACTTGTTCAGGTAGACCACGATGTACGGCACGCCCACCTGCCGGGCGAGCAGGATGTGCTCCCGCGTCTGCGGCATCGGGCCGTCCGCCGCCGAGACCACCAGGATGGCGCCGTCCATCTGCGCCGCGCCGGTGATCATGTTCTTCACGTAGTCCGCGTGGCCCGGGCAGTCGACGTGCGCGTAGTGCCGCTTCTCCGTCTGGTACTCCACGTGCGCCGTCGCGATCGTGATGCCGCGCTCCCGCTCCTCGGGGGCCTTGTCGATCTGGTCGTACGCCATGAAGCTCGCCATGCCCTTCGCCGCCAGCACCTTCGTGATGGCGGCCGTGAGCGTCGTCTTCCCGTGGTCGACGTGCCCGATCGTCCCCACGTTCACGTGCGGCTTGTTGCGCTCGAACTTTTCCTTGGCCATGTGCGCTCCCCGGTGTGCGGCGCTGCTCGCTGAAAACTGGAGCCCTCTTCCAGGATTGAACTGGAGACCTCGTCCTTACCAAGGACGCGCTCTACCAACTGAGCTAAGAGGGCCTGTTCCTTTCTCGTGCTGCGTTCTCACTGGAGCGGGAAACGGGATTCGAACCCGCGACATTCAGCTTGGAAGGCTGACGCTCTACCAACTGAGCTATTCCCGCGTGCTTCTCGACTCCTTCAAGGTGACACTGGTGGAGGGGGGTGGATTCGAACCACCGAAGGCGTAAGCCGGCAGATTTACAGTCTGCTCCCTTTGGCCGCTCGGGAACCCCTCCGACTCCTTCTCACTCTCGCCCTGCCCTCCGCCACCCGTGAACTGGAGCTGGCGGTGGGACTCGAACCCGCGACCTGCTGCTTACAAGGCAGCTGCTCTACCAGCTGAGCTACGCCAGCCCGAACCCGGCACCCGCGCGGCGCGGCCGCCACCACCGCCGAGAACAGATCCGTGCCGCCCTACGACCCACGTAGAGCGGCGGTTTCTAGCCCCCCTGCCCGCCCTTGTCAAGCGCGAGGTGCCGCAGGATTTTTCGCGCGGCCGCGCTGCCGCAGGACCTCGTAGAGCGCGATGGCGGCGGAGGCCGAGGCGTTGAGGCTGCCCACCTTTCCCTGCATCGGGATGCGCGCCACGCGGTCGCAGGTGCGCCGCACCAGCGGCCTCACTCCGCCCCCTTCCGAGCCGATGACGAGCGCGGTCGGCACGGTGAGGTCCACCTCGGCGATGGACTCCTCGGCGGCGGCGTCGGTGGCCACCGTCCACACCCCCGCCTCCTTGAGCCGCTCCAGCGCCTGGGCGAGGTTCGTGACGCGGGCCACCGGGCAGTGCTCGACGGCGCCGGCCGACGCCTTGGCGGCGGCGGGCGTCACCCCGGCGGCGCGGTCCTTGGGGATGACCACCCCGTGCGCGCCGAGCGCGTGCGCCGAGCGGATGACCGCGCCCAGGTTCTGCGGGTCCTCGATGCCGTCCAGCACCACCAGCAGCGGGGGCGCGCCGGCCGCCCGGGCGGCCTCGAGCAGCTCGTCGAGCTCGCGGTAGCGGTAGTCCGAGACCACCGCCACCACGCCCTGGTGGCGGTCCGTCCCGGCCAGGCGGTCGAGCTTGTCGCGCGGCGCCTCGCGCACCTTCGCCCCCCGCGCGCGGGCGGCCTCGGCCAGCTCGGACAGGGCGCGGCTCCGCTCGCCGCTGGTCAGCCACAGCTCGGCCGGCACGTCGCCGCCCGCCCGCAGGAGCTCGCGGACGGGGTTCACCCCGTAGAGGGTCCTCACCTCACGGTGACCGGGATGGGCACGGTGCGCGTCTGCTTCACGCAGGCCTGGTCGCTGCAGATGAAGAAGTCGACGTTGGCCTTCGCCTCCTGCACCCCCGCCGCCGAGGCCACGAAGGGCGCCTCGAAGCGCGGCGCGTCGGCCTTGGCGTCGACGGCGTCGCGCCGCCCCAGCTCGCTCTTCTCGAGCTTCAGCACCGGCGGCGCCTCGAACCGGATCTTGAGCGGCGCCTGCGGGTGGACGTGCCAGCCGGGCGCGGTGGGGCGGATCACCACCACGAGCTTGCCGGGCTGGCCCGCCTGCACCGCGGCGGTCGAGGCGGACGTGTCGAGCGCGTAGGCGCGGGCGGCCTCGGCGCCCGGGTCGGCGGCCAGCGCGGGCGCGGCGAGCGCGCAGAGCGCGGCCAGGGCGAGCGGGCGGAGCGAACGCATGGGCAGGACCTCCATCTGCGCTTCCATAGCAGAGACGGCCCGGGGACCCCAACTATTCACGGCAGCTGGGCCCGCCGGGGCGCCGCGCCGCGCCGGCCGCGGGCGAGCCCCAGCGGCGCCGGGCGGGCCGCGCGGAGCTCCTCGGCCCGCGCCACGATCGCGGCCGCGACGTCCACGCCGCACGCCTCCTCCGCCTCGCGCAGCCCGGGCGAGCTGTTCACCTCGAACACGAGCGGGCCGCCCTTCACCTCGAGCATGTCGACGGCGCACACCTCGAGGCCCACCACCCGCGCCGTCTCGACGGCCACCCGCGCGTCCTCCAGCGGCAGCCGGCACGCCTCGATGCGCGCGCCCCGGGCCAGCGTGCGCGCGAAGCGGCCCGCGCGCGGCCGGCGCCGCAGCGCCGCCACCACCCGGCCGCCCACCACGAAGGCGCGCAGGTCGCGGCCGCGCGCCCCCTTCACGTACTGCTGCACCACGATGTTCTGCCCGAGGCCCAGGATCGCCTCCAGCGCGGCCTCGAGCGAGGGCAACGACTCGCAGATCATGAGCCCGGTCTTCTCGCTCTGCGCGACCAGCTTCACCAGCACCGGCAGGCCCCCGACGTGCTTCACCATGTCCTTCAGGCCGGAGGCGTCGCTCGCCATGACCGTGAGCGGCACGCCGATGCCGCGCCCGGCGAGGAGCTGCAGGCAGCGCATCTTGTTGCGGGAGGCGGAGATGCCCTGCGCCGAGTTGAGGACGGTCACCCCGAGCAGCTGCAGCTGGTTCACCACCGCCAGCCCGTACTGGTTCACGGAGAGCGCGATGCGGGGGATGACCACGTCGGTGCGCGGGAAGGGCGCGCGTCGGTGGTACAGCGCCGGAGCCGTGCCGCCGAGCCCCATCTCGACCTGCACCGGGTCGAGCACGCGCGCGCGGTGACCGCGCGCGCGCGCCGCCTCGACGAGCCGCCGGGTGGTGTAGATGGCGCTGGAGCGGCTGAGGATGGTGAGGTGCACCGCCGGATGGTAGGGCCGCCGGGGCGGCGGCGCCAGCGCGCGCTCGCGGCGCCGGCGCGGGCCGCGGGTCCCGCGCCGGGGCGCTCCGTCAGGCGGCGGGGGGGCGGCCCACCTGCCGCGCCGCCTGCTTGCGGTCGGCCAGCGCGCGCAGCGTGTTCCCCACCAGGGCCAGGAACTCGCCGAAGAACCGCTCGAACCGGCCGATCTCGTCGTCGTTCGTCGCCACCACCGCCGCCCCGACGCCGTAGTCGCCGCCGGCGAGCCGCACCGACAGGTCCTCCATGGTCCCGGTCATGCGGCGCAGGCGGCCGAAGATGAGGCGCTCCACCAGCAGGAAGATGAGGCCGCAGGCGACGAGGGCGAGGGCCACCACGAAGGCGAGCGCCTGCACCAGGCTGGCGCGCATCCCCGCGTTGAGGGCGCTGATGTCGTGCCGCACCACCAGCCCGCCCACCACCGTGCCCGAGGCGTCGCGCACCGGCACCACGCCGCGGACGAAGGCGGCGCCGCCCCGGCCCTCCTCGCTGAGGATCTGGCTGGCGCCGCCGCCGCCTGCGATGGCCGACGCGTCGACGATGGGGTCGGCGGTCGTGCTGTTCACCACCACCACCTCCGGCCAGTCGTCCCAGCCGTTGCGCTCCGCGCCGCGGGTGCGCGCCCACTCGCCCTGGTCGATGAAGCGCTTCGCGATGAACATGGCGAAGTCGTTCCCGGTCTGCGCCTTCATCTTGCCGAGGAAGTGCTGGATGCCCTCCCCGAGCTCCATGTACCCGATGAGCTTGCCGTCGACGACGAACGGCCGCCCCACGCGGAGGGCGAACTCGCTCTTGCCGAGCTCCTTGCCGGCCGAGGTCTCCTGCCGCGCCATGGCGCGGAGGAGGCCCTGCCGCTCGATCACGTCCCCGAACTTGGCCGGGAGGTGAGGGCGGAAGAACATCTTGCGGGTCTCGGGCTCGACGAAGTTCCAGTGCCCGATGCCGTGCTCCGCCTTGAGCGCGTGGTGGATGGGCGCGGTCACGGCGGCGAGCCGCTCGCGGTCCTTGGCCGCGAACGCCTCCCGGATGGCCGGGTTGAGGACGAGGGTGTCGAGCACGGTCGAGAGCTTCTCGACGTCGTTGCGCTCGAGGTCCTCGTAGGCGGTGGAGGCGGAGCGGAGCGCGTCCTCGGAGGCGCTCCGGACGGCCCGCGCGTAGAGCGCGCGCACGAGCCCGGCGCTGGCCAGCCCGGAGGCGCTCAAGATGAGGACCACGGACACGACCAGCTTCACGCGGATGGAGAGGCTCTTCATGGGGTGGGATCTCCGGCACGGAAGGGCTGGCCCAGCACGGCGGTCGCGGCCGCCTCGAGCTTCTTCAGCTTGTCGGGGTCGTCGGGGCTGTCGGGGTCGACGAGGTCGAGCGCGAAGCCCGCCTTGAGGGCGATCTGTCCGCGCAGCTTGAAGCGGTCGCCGCCGCTCCGCAGGATGAGCTCGTCCACGCGCTGGACCGCGCGGTGGAGCGCCCCCGCGCCGGGGCGGCCGGGGCGCTCGCGCACGGCGCGCTCGAGCTTCTTGACCACGCTCGAGGCCGACATGGTGAGGAACGGCAGGTTGATGCTGGGCGCGCACAGGAAGAGGAGCTGACCGCCGCCCTCGAGCCCCTTCACCACCACCCGCGCGCCGGCGAAGCGGAAGTCGGCCAGCGCCGCCTTGCCCACCGCCGCCTCCAGGCCGGGGGCGCGCGCCGCCAGGACCGCGGCCGCGCGCTCGGCCTGCGCCGGGTCCACCGCCGGTGGGAAGGCCTGGGCGAGGAGCTGCCCCTCCCCGTCGCAGAGGAGGCTCCCCACCACCCCGGGGACCGCGTTGAGCTGCGCCAGGAGCTCGTGCATGGCCACCCCTCCCCGTTCAGCGGCCCTTGACGAGGGCGGCGCGCACGCCGGCCTCGACGGAGCCCAGCTCGTGATCGGCCCGGACCACCACCGCCAGCGACTGCGCCTTGCCCGCCAGCAGGAGCAGGTGCCGGCGCGCGCCCTGGACGGCGACCGAGCGGAGCTCGCCCGCCTGGAACAGCGCGCCCAGCTCGGCGGCCATCATCGCGACGTAGCAGGCCTGACCCGCCACGACCTCCGCCTCGTAGCCGCCCTCGCTGGCGCGCTTGCCGTCCCGCGTGACCAGCACCGCCTCCGCCACCCCGGGCACCCGGCGCGCCGCCTCGACGGCGGCGCTCGCCCCGCCTGCGGCCGCGGGCGGCGGCGCGGCCGCGGGGGCGCGCCCGGAGCGCCGCTCGTCCACCACGCGCAGCGCGTCGATGAGGAGGTGCTCGCAGCTCTTGTGGAGGGTGCGCCGGGCGGCGACCACGTTCGGCTCGACGCTGAACCGGCCGCGCGGCCAGGCCAGGATCTCGCGGAAGGCCTCCTCCCCGACCAGCTCGCCGCGCTCGGCGTGCACGATCTCGCCGTCGCGGAAGAAGATGACGCCCAGCGCGCCCTCGTGCTCGATGCGGAAGCAGCCCGAGAAGCGGTTCTGCGCGTTGAGCTGGAGCAGATCGGACAGGCCGAGGCCCGCCACCCCCCCCTCGAAGCCATCGGCGGCCCGGCCCACCGCGTCGTCTGCGAGCGTCATGTCCCGATCTCCCCGGACGCGATGATAGACGGGTTTGCCTCACCGTGAAGGAGGGCGCGGGGCCACGCGACAACGGGACTCAGTGGGTGCACGTCGCACCTCACCCCACCCGGTGCGTCGCGCGCGACGCACCAGACGCAGGAACGCCCGCGATCCGGGTGGACCGCGGGCGTTCCCAGCGCTCCGGCGCCGCGGGGGCGTCAGACCTGCTTGTACTCGGCGTCGACGACGTCGTCCTTCTTGCCGGCCCCACCCTCCGGCGGCGGCGGCTGCTGCGGCCCGCCGTCGGCGCCCCCAGCGGCGGCGCCCGCCGTCTTGTAGAGCTCCTCGGCCGCCTTGTGGCTCGCCTTCTCGAGGCGCTCGACCGCCGCCTTGACCTCCTCGGCGGAGCCCTTCTCGCGCACCTCGTGGACCTTCTTCACCGCCTCCTCGATCTCGCTCACCGTCGCCGCGGCCAGCTTCTCCTTGTTGTCCTTGACGAGCTTCTCCATCTGGTAGGCGAGGTTCTCGGCGCGGTTCTTCTGCTCCACCTCCTCGCGGCGCTTCTTGTCCTCCGCCTCGTGGGCGCTCGCGTCGGCCACCATCTTCTCCACCTCGTCCTTGGCCAGGCCCGAGGAGTGGGTGATGGTGATCTTCGTCTCCTTGCCGGTGCCCTTGTCCTTGGCCGAGACGTTGAGGATGCCGTTCGCGTCGATGTCGAACGTCACCTCGATCTGCGGCAGGCCGCGCGGCGCGGGCGGCAGGCCCTCCAGGTGGAAGCGCCCCAGCGTGCGGTTGTCGCGCGCCATCTCGCGCTCGCCCTGCAGGACGTGGATCTCGACCGAGGTCTGGCCGTCCGAGGCGGTGGAGAACGTCTCCGACCGCTTGCAGGGGATGGTGGTGTTGCGGTCGATGAGCTTCGTCATCACGCCGCCCAGCGTCTCCACGCCCAGCGAGAGCGGGGTCACGTCGAGGAGGAGGATGTCCTTCACCTCGCCCGAGAGCACGCCCGCCTGGACCGCGGCGCCGATGGCCACCACCTCGTCCGGGTTGACGGTGCGGTTCGGCTCCTTGCCGAAGAACTTCTTCACCGCGGCGAGGATGGCCGGCATGCGCGTCTGCCCGCCCACCATCACCACCTCGTCGATCTGCGCCGGCTCGAGCTTGGCGTCGGCCAGGCACTTCCGGGTCGGCTCGAGCGAGCGGGTGATGAGGGGCTCCACCAGCTGCTCCAGCTTGGCGCGGGAGAGCTTGATGGCGAGGTGCTTCGGGCCGGTCTGGTCGGCGGTGAGGAACGGGAGGTTGATCTCCGTCTCCATCATCGACGACAGCTCGATCTTCGCCTTCTCGGCCGCCTCCTTGAGGCGCTGCAGCACCATCTTGTCCTTGGAGACGTCGATGCCGGTGTCCTTCTTGAACTCGGCGATGAGCCAGTCGATGACGAGCTGGTCGATGTTGTCGCCGCCGAGGTGCGTGTCGCCGTTGGTGGCGAGCACCTCCACCACGTTCTCGCCGACCTCCAGGATCGAGATGTCGAAGGTGCCGCCGCCGAAGTCGTAGACGGCGATCTTCTCGTTCTTCTTCTTGTCGAGCCCGTACGCGAGCGCGGCCGCGGTGGGCTCGTTCACGATCCGGCGCACGTTGAGGCCGGCGATCTCGCCGGCGTCCTTGGTGGCCTGGCGCTGGGCGTCGTTGAAGTAGGCCGGCACCGTGATCACGGCGTCGGTCACCTTCTCGCCCAGGTAGGTCTCGGCGGCGCGCTTCAGCTTGAGCAGCACCTGCGCGCTGATCTCGGGCGGCGAGTATTGCTTGCCGTCGATCGCGATGCGGGCGTCGCCGTTCGGCCCCTCCACCACGTGGTAGGGGACGCGCTTCACCTCCTCGCCGACCTCCGAGTAGCGCCGGCCCATGAACCGCTTGATGGAGTAGATGGTCTTCTCGGGGTTGGTGATGGCCTGCCGCTTGGCCACCTGCCCGACCAGCCGCTCGCTGTCCTTCGTGTAGGCGACGACCGACGGGGTGAGGCGCGAGCCCTCCTCGTTCGTGATGACGACGGGCTCCTTGCCCTCCATCACGGCCACCACGGAGTTCGTGGTGCCCAGGTCGATGCCGATGATCTTCGCCATGTGGGAAATCCTCCTGACGGGGGCAACCTAAGTCCGCGGATCGGGGTGTCAAACGCGCTCGGCTCGCCGCCTGGCGGACGGCCGAGCCGCGTAGCGCGCTACGCAGTTGGCACCCTCCCGACGCAATGCCGCACCCACAAGGGAGCACCTTTCTTGCCGGCCATCAATCGGAATGTCGAGGGGATAGCCCGGATGACGCGCCGTGGCACCCGGCTTGCTCAGGACCGTGGCGCGGTCGTCATACCGGCACCACGGGACAGGAGACGCCTCGATGATGACGTACTCCGCACTTCGGATGAGGAGCACCCCGGCCACCCGGCCGGGCTTCGCCGTGCTCCTCAACGCGAACGCGAGGCAGGTGGACACCGCCCTGCGGGCGTCCCTGCAGCGCATCGTCCCCGAGGACGACCTCTTCTTCTCCCGCTCGGCCACCGAGGCGCACGACATCGCCGAGGCGGTCGTGACGCGCGGCTACAAGACGGTATTCACCGGCGGCGGCGACGGCACCTTCGTCGGCTGGGTGAACCACATCCTCGATGGGGCCGAGCGCCGCGGCGTCCAGGCGCCGCGCTTCGGCGTGCTGGCGCTCGGGACCGGGAACGCGGTCGCGGGCGTGGTCGGCGCCCGCCCGTCGGCCCACGTGGAGGAGCTGGCCGCCTTCGCCACCGGCGCGGCGCAGCGCGTGCGGCGCGTGCAGCTCCTCGCCTGCGACGGCAAGCGGACGCCCTTCGCCGGCGTGGGCGTCGACGCCGCCGTCATCAACGACTACGGCTGGATCAAGCAACGGCTCTCCGGAACGGCGCTCCGTCGCCTCTCCGTCGGCGTACCGGGCTACGCGCTCTCGGCCGCGCTGCGCACCGCGCCGCGCTACCTCGCGGAGCGCGGCGCCGCCTACTGCGAGATCACCAACCTGGGCGGCCCCGCCTACCGCCTCGACGGCCAGGGCCGGCAGGTCGGCGCCCCGGTCGGCCAAGGCGAGCCGCTCTACGCCGGCCCTTGCATGATGGCAGCCGCCAGCACCGTGCCGTTCTACGGCTTCGGCATGCGCGCCTTCCCGTTCGCGGAGGCGCGCCCGGGCATGCTGCAGCTCCGCGTGGCAACCCGGCTCTCGGTCCCCTCGGTGCTGTGGAACCTGCCGCGGATCTGGTCGGGCGAGTGGACGAACCCGGGCCTGCTCGACTTCCACGCCGAGCGGGTGAAGGTACAGTTCGACCGGCCCATGCCGCTGCAGATCGGCGGCGACGCCGAGGGGTGGCGCGAGGAGATCACGTTCGCGCTGGCGCCCCCGGGCGTGGAGATGATCGACTTCACCCCCACCCCGCCCCGCCCCACCCTCGTGAACTGATGGCGCGGGGCCCGAGGCCCCGCCGCCGTTCACAGGTAGTACACGACCCGCGCATCCTCGTGCAGCGCCAGGTACACGGCGCGCCGCTGCTCCTCGCTCGCGAGCACCGTCACCACCGACACCGCGTGGTACTTCCCGGCCGCGCTGGCGCGGACCCTCACGCGCTCCGGCGGCGCGGCGCCAGCCACCCGCTCGACCAGGCGGCGGGCGTGCTCGGCGAAGTCGTCGCCGGCCAGGCCCATGATCTTGAACTCGTACTCGAGCGGGTAGTCGAGCTTCACGCCGCTCGCCGCTCCCGGGTCGTCGGTCATGAGATCAACATAACGGCGTCGCCGAGGGCGGCGGGGGGCGAGCCCCCGCCCCTACAGCAGGTGCGGGGGACAGGCCCCCGCCCCTACAGCAGGTTCGCCGCCAGCTCGGCCAGCGGGCTGCGCTCGCCCTTCGACATGGTGACGTGCCCGGCCAGCCGCTCGTTCTTGAAGCGGTTGGCGACGTGGATGAGGCCGTTGTTGGTGGCGTCCACGTACGGGTTGTCGATCTGGTAGGGGTCGCCGGTGAGGACGATCTTCGTCCCGTCGCCGCAGCGGGTGATGATGGTCTTCACCTCGTGCGGCGTGAGGTTCTGCGCCTCGTCCACGATGATGTACTGGTTCGGGATGGAGCGGCCGCGGATGTAGGTGAGCGGCTCGATCTCCATGATCCCGAGGTCGATGAGCTCGTGGTAGCCGCGCCCCTGCTTCTTCTCGGAGCGCGACAGGTTCATGAGGTACTCGACGTTGTCGAAGATGGGCTGCATCCAGGGGTTGAGCTTCTCCTCCACGTCGCCGGGCAGGTAGCCGATGTCGCGGCCGAGCGGGAAGATGGGCCGCGAGACGAGCAGCTTGCCGTAGACGCTCTCCTCCATCGCCTTCTGCAGGCCGGCCGCGATGGCGAGCAGCGTCTTGCCGGTGCCGGCCTTGCCGACGATGGTGACGAGGCGGATCTCGTCGTTGAGCAGGAGGTCGAGCGCGAAGGACTGCTCCTTGTTGCGGGGCCGGATGCCCCACACGCCCTCCTTCGGGATCTTGATGAGCGGGACGTAGGCCTGCTTCGCCGCGCTGTACTTGCCCACCGCGCTGTGCTGCGGGTTCGACTTGTCCCGCAGCACCACGAACTCGTTCGGCGGCGGCGGGTCGAGCGCGGGCTCCACCGCCACCGAGCCGTCGGTGTAGAAGGCGTTCACCGCCTCGGGCCCGACGTCGACCTCGGCCACTCCGGTCCAGAGCGTGTCGAGGTTCACCTCCTCGACGTCGTAGTCCTCGGCGTGGAGCCCGACCGCGTCCGCGCGGATGCGGAGGTTCGTGTCCTTGGTGACGAAGACCGCCGGGAGCGTCTCCCGGTCGCGGACGTCGAGCGCGGTGGCCAGGATGTGGTTGTCGACGGAGTGCCCCTCGCCGATCTCGGGCGGGAGCTTGTGCGTGCCGATGAGCACGCGGATGGTCCCCTTGTCGGGGCCCAGCGACACGCCGTCTCCCAGGCTCCCCTGCACCCGGAACTCGTCGAGGTAGCGGCTCACCTGGCGCGCGTTGCGGCCGAGCGACGACAGGTCCCGCTTGAAGTTGTCGATCTCCTCGATGACGTGGATCGGGACGACGACGTTGTTGTCGCCGAAGCCGAAGATGGAACGCGGATCGTGGAGCAGGACGTTCGTGTCGAGGATGAAGTTCTTCTTCAAGGTCGCTCCGCTCCCTGGGCGCGCGGGTGTCCGGCCGGCCGCGATCTTAGCAGGCGCCGCCCTCCCGGAGCACCCTATCGCGCGCCTCCGTCAGCCGGCGGGGCGGCGGCCGCGGCGGGGAGGGAGAGGGCCAGCGCCCGCCGGCCCTCAGGCGCGGCGCGCCGCGCGCAGCTGGCCCAGCGCGACGGTCTGGTTCCGGCCGTGCCGCTTCGCGTGGTACAGGCCGCCGTCCGCCAGCTCCACCAGCTCCGCCTTCTGCCGCCCGTCGCCGGGGAAGGTCGCGACGCCGATGGAGATCGTCACCGAGAGTTCACCCTGCTCGGTCCGGAACCGTGCCCCGGCCACCTTCTCGCGGATGCGCTCGGCCGTGCGCAGCGCGCCCGCCTGGTCGGTCTCGGGCATGACGAGCGCGAACTCCTCGCCGCCGTACCGCGCCGCGACGTCGGTCACCCGCGCCTCCTTCTGCAGGATGCGCGCGACGCCCTTCAGCACCAGGTCGCCCACCGGATGACCCCAGGTGTCGTTCACCGACTTGAAGTGGTCGATGTCGGTGAGGAGCAGCGAGAGCTTCTTCCCGTAGCGCTGGGCGGCGGCGAGGTGCTCGTCGAGCCGGGCCTGGAAGGTGCGGTGGTTCACGAGCCCGGTGAGGCCGTCGGTGGTGGCGAGCCGCTCGGTGGCCTCGAACAGGCGGGCGCGCTGCAGCGCGTCTCCGGCCTGGAGGCCCAGGATCTCGAGCTGCCGCACCGCGTCCCCGTCGTACGCGAGCGGGCGGTGCGCCCCCACGACCAGCGTGCCCAGCACCGCGTCGCCGGTCCGCAGCGGCAGGATCTTGAGGGAGGAGAGGCCGCGCAGCCGGGTCTCCTCGTCGAACACGATCGCCTCGGAGAGGCGCAGCGCCTTGCCGGGCAAGGACGAGCCCAGCCGCACCGCGCAGGCGACGAGGCCCCCGTTGTCCGCGAACTCCTTCCCCTCCAGCTCGGCGGCGGTGGCGCCCCCGGCGAGGACCGCGCGCGCGACCTTGTGCCGGATGGACCCCGTCCCGTCGTCCTGCAGCGTGACCGCGCCGAAGTCCACCGTCACCATGTCGGCCGCCGCCGCCAGCACGGCGTCGAGCACCTGCCGCGGGGTGGTGACGCGGTTGAGCCGCTCGATGGCGCCGTAGAAGCGCTCCTGCTCCTCGCGCCGGGCGCGGCCGTCGCGGATGAGCCGCTCCGCCGCCGCCGCCCGCGCCAGCTCCGCCGCCACCGCCTCCAGCAGCCGCTCGTCCGCCTCGTCGAACGGGACGGCCTCGTCGCGATCGGCCAGCACCACCCCGCGCAGGTGACCACCCACCCGCGAGAGGAGCGGCACCGCCAGGAGCGCGCGCGGCGCTGGGCCGCCCTCGCGGTGGCGCAGCCCCCGCAGCTCGCCGTGCATCCGGACCGCGGCGCGGCGCTTCACCACCCCGCCCAGCGGCCCCTCGCCGGCGGCCAGCACCCGCGCCAGGCGGGAGCCCGCGCGCCCCTCCCACAGCCGCAGCTCGCGGTCGTCGTCGCTCAGCAGGTAGGCGCCGGCGGCGGTGGCCCGGAGGGCCGCGCCCGCGACGTCGAGCAGCCCGCGGGCGGCGCCGTCGGTCTCCAGCACCGCCGCCTCGCCCAGCCGCTCCGCCCGCTCGGCCCGGCCGCCCTCGGCCGCCTCGCCCGAGACGGCCAGCAGCCGGAGCTGGCGCGCCCGCTCGTCCAGCTCGCGCCGGCGCCGCTCCATGGCGGCCGCCTCCGCGCGCCGCCCGGCGGCGATCCGCGCGCCCAGGACCCCGTGGTAGAGGAGCGCGAAGAGCGCGATGAACCCGCCGCGCGCGGCCAGCCGCGGCAGGTCCGCCGCCACGCCCCCCTGCCCCCACCAGCCGCCGGCCTCGAGCGCGAGCGCGCCGGCCACGAGCGCCAGCCCCGGCCCGCGCGGGAGGGAGGCGGACAGCGCCGCCACCGCCAGGTAGACGAGCGGCTGGAGCGCGGCGTCGCGGGGGAGGCCGCCGGCCTCGGCGGCGCGGGTCAGCGCCGCCGCCGCGAGCAGCACCAGGGCGCCGAGCTCGAGCGCCTCGCGCGCGTCGAGCCGCCGCCCCGCCCTGCCCCGGCGCAGGCGCCGGACGAGCACGCCCGCCAGCGCGCCGGCCAGCAGGAGCCCCGCCGCGGCGTGCGCGCGCCCGAGCGGCGCCGCCGCCAGCGGGCGCGCCACGAGCAGCGCGGCCGTCATCACCGCCGCCAGCGCGGGGAGCGCCCGCAGCGCGGCGCGGCCGGCGCGGCGGCGGGCCGGCTCGCCCAGGAGGCCGTCGTCGCCGAGGAGCGCCGCCCAGGCCAGGACGAGCAGCGGCCGCGAGCGGGCTGCCGGGAGCCGGGAGCGCATCTCTCGCGCGCTCCCCACCGGCGCGCGCGGGGGCGCCGCGGCCGCGGGCGGGCTCACCGCGCCTCGCCTTCGTCGAGGCGGTAGACGATCTCGCCCGGCTTCACGTACCCGAGCTCCTCGCGCGCGGCGCGCTCGAGGGCGGCCGGGTCCCCGGAGAGCGCCTTCACCTCGCGCCGGAGCCGCAGCACGCTCTGCTCCAGCGCGGCGTTCTCCTCGGCCAGGCGCGCCACCTGGCGCTCCTGGAGGAGCGCCTTGCGCAGGCCGCCGGGATCGGCCGCCGAGAGGGCCAGCAGCGCCGTGAGGGCGGCCAGGTAGAGGGCGGTGCGGTGGCGGAAGAGGCGCTTCATCGGAGCTCCTCCGAGCTCGCCCCGGACGCTAGCAGCCACCCCCGATGGCGCAAGATTTCGGCCGGTTACGGGTGGGAGGGGCGCCTACCCCCGCGCCCCGCCGACCGCGCTCAGCGCGTGTGCACGGTCACGGTGGCGGACAGGCCGGCGCGCAGCGCGAGGTCCTTCGGCGGATCGACCCAGGCGATGCGGACCGGCACCCGCTCCACCACCTTCACGAAGTTCCCGGAGGCGTTGTCCGGCGGCAGGAGCGAGAAGCGCGCGCCGGTGCCGCCGGAGAGGCTCTCCACCTTCCCCTGCAGCGTCTTGCCGCCGTAGGCGTCCACCTCCACGTCGACGCGCTGCCCGGGGCGCATGGCCCCGACTTGCGTCTCCTTGAAGTTCGCCACGAGGTAGGTGGCGCTCGGGACGAGCTGGGCCACCGGCTGCGCCACCGCCACGAGCTGCCCCTCGCGCACCGTGAGCTTCGAGACCTGCCCGTCGGCGGGCGCCACCACCTGCGTGTAGCGGAGCTGCAGGCGCGCCAGGTCGAGCGCCGCCTGCGCGCTCTTCACCCGGGCGTGCGCCAGCTCCGCCCCGGCGTGGGCGGAGGCGATCTGCGCCGCCACGGGCGTGCTCTGCCCGAGGCGCCCCTCCGCCTCCCCCACCCGGCCGCGCGCCGTCTGCTTGGCCTCCTCGGCCGCGGCCAGGTTGGCGCGCGCGGAGGCCACGCCCGCCTCGGCCGACTCGGCCGCGGCCTCGACCGCGTCGAGCTGCGCCTGGGCGATGGCGTCGCCCGCGCGCAGCTGCCGCGCCCGGGTGAGATCGGCGCGCGCCTTCACCGCCTCCGCCTCGGCGCGGCGCTGGGCCGCCTGGGCGGCCGCGATCTGGGCGTCCGCCTGCTGCAGCGCCGCCGAGCTGGAGCTGACCGCCGCGCGGGCGCCGGCGAACCCGCCCCGGGCGCTCGCCTCCACCACCTGGACCTGCGCGTCGGCCGCGGCCGCCTGGGCCTGCGCGGTGGCGAGCTCGGCCTCGGCCTGCTGCGCCCGGGCGGCGTGATCGGCGGGGTCGAGCTCGAAGAGGAGGTCGCCCTTCTTCACCAGCTGGTCGTCGTGGACCGCCACCCGCAGGACCGCCCCGGCGACGCGCGGCGCGATCGGCACCACGTCCGCCTCGACCTGCGCGTCGTCGGTGGTCTCCTCGCCGCGGGTGAGGAAGAGGTGGAGCCCGAAGAGGAGCGCCAGGGCCGCCAGCGCCGCGGCGGCGGCGCGGACGAGCAGGCGCTTGCGGCCGCCGGGGCGCGCCTCCGGCGCGGGGTCGGGGACGGCGGCGGGGAGCGCGCGGGCGCTCGAGTCGTGGCCGGCCTGCATGGGGGGCGTCATGTCCGTGTCACTCCAGCGCCGCGTGCGCCGCACCCGCGGCGCCGTGGCGATTCACCTTGAGGAAGAGGAGGAGCGGCAGCACGCACAGGAAGACGAGCCCCGTCACGAGGAAGGTCTTCTCGAAGGCGAGCACCGCCGCCTGCTGCGTCACCTGGCCATTCAGCGCCGCCAGGGCGCCGGCCTTGGCGCTCACCGGGTCGAGCCCGCCGCGCGCGGCGAGCCCGGCCTGGAGCTGTCCGAGCCGCTCCACCACCTGCGGGTTCTCCGCGGTGACGTGGGCCGCCAGCGCGTGCCGGGCGTGGGTCTGGTAGCGCGACAGGAGGGTCGCGAACACCGCCAGGCCCATCGACCCGCCGATCTGGCGGAGGAGCGAGTTGAGGCCGGTGGCGTCGGTGAGCTTCGTCCGCTCCACGTTGGAGAGCGCGGTGGTGGTGAGGGGGACGAACAGGAAGCTGAAGCCCACCCCCTGCACCAGGATCTGCCGCACGATCTCGGCCGAGCTGCTCTGGAGCGTGACGTGCGAGAGGTTCACCGACCCCCAGGACACCAGCACCACCCCGATGCCGACCAGCAGGCGCGGCGAGACGCGGTTGTAGATGCGGCCGACGAGCGGCGTCGCGAGCATCATCACCCCCACCCGCGGCACCAGCACCAGGCCGGACTGGGTGGCGGTGAAGCCGAGCAGCTCCTGCATGAAGACCGGCAGGAGGAACATGCTCGCCATGAGCATGGCGAACATGACCGCGCCGATGAGCGTGCCGGAGCTGAAGACCGGGTCCTTGAAGAGGCGGACGTTGACGGCCGGCGCGCGGGCGGTGAGCTCGCGCCAGACGAAGCCGAGGAGCCCGAGCGCGGCCACCGCCGCGCAGGCGGCGATGGTGCGCGACTGGAACCAGTCGTCGCGCTGCCCCTCCTCCAGCACGTACTGCAGGCAGGCGAGGCCCACCGACAGGAGCGCGATGCCCTGCCAGTCGAGGTACTTGCGCTGCTCGGCGGCGGCGGCGCGGTTGGCGGCGCGGATGTCGTCCGGCTCCTCCACGAAGCGCCAGACCATGAACAGGCCCAGGATCCCGATGGGGAGGTTGATGAAGAAGATCCACGACCAGTGATAGTTGTCGACGATCCACCCGCCCAGCGTCGGGCCGATGGCCGGGCCGACCATCACCGCCATGGCGAAGACGGCCATGGCCATCCCCTGCTCCTTGGGCGGGAAGGTCTGGCGCAGGATGGCCTGCTCGGTCGGCTGCAGCGCGCCGGCGCCGAAGCCCTGCAGCGCCCGGTAGAAGACGAGCGTCCCGAGGCTGCCGGCGGTGCCGCACAGGGCCGAGCCGACCAAGAACAGCACCAGGCTCGCCAGGTAGACGCGCTTCTGGCCGAAGAAGCGGCCGAGGAAGGCGGTGAGCGGCATCACCACCACCGTCGCGATGACGAACCCGGTGGTGATCCAGGTGATCTCCTGCACGGTGGCGCCGACCGCGCCGCGGATCTGGGGCAGCGCCACGTTGACGATGGACGTGTCGATCGCGCCCATGAGCGTCCCGAAGCTCACCGCCACCGTGACGAGCCACTTGTTGGTGCGCGGGCGGGCCGGCGCGGCGGCCCCCGGCAGCGCGGCGGCGACGCTCACGGCCGCCGCCCCGCCCCGGCCAGGAAGAACTCCACCGCCTGGTCGAGCGTCGCGCCGGAGCAGGGCTGGCCGCGCGCGATCTCCCGCACCATGAGCGCGCGGACCATCCCCACCAGCAGCACCGGGAAGAGCTCGTGCCCCTCCTCGCGCAGCGCGCCCTCCGCCACCCCGCGCCGCACCAGCCGGGCGGCGCGCGCCACCATCTCCTCCGCCAGCGTGCGATCGCGCCGGGCGCGGTCGCCCGCCCGCGCCACCGTGGGCTCGGCGTGGACGAGCAGGGAGAGGTAGCCGCGGTGCTCGGCCCAGTGCGCCTCGAGCGCGCCCAGGAAGGCGCGCAGGGAGTCCGGGAACGGCCCGCCCCGCGAGGCGTCGAGCGCGGCGTCGAGCCGCGCCAGCAGCGCCGCGCGCCGCGAGCTGCGCAGCGCCTCCCAGAGCGCGTCCCGGTCCGCGAAGTGGTTGTAGAGCGTCCCGACGGCGATCCCGGCGCGGGTCGCGATGGACTCCATGCGCGCCCTGGCGCCCTCCTCGGCGAACGCCCGCTCGGCGGCGTCGAGGATGGCCTCGCCGGTGGCCTCCCGCAGGCGCTCGCGCAGCCGAACGGGCTTTTCGGATGCTGAATGCGGATTCATTTTCTGGAGACATGGATAAGACGCCTGAATACGGGCGTCAAGCGGGGCGCGGGGGCGGCGTGGTCTTGCCGCCGCAGGGGGGAGCGCGGATGGCCCTACCGTTCGCCGATCAGCGGCGCTCGCCAGGGGGCGGCGGGGTGGCCCTCCGCCGGAGCGCAGGCCGACCTGCGGGCGACCGCCGATCGACCCACTGCCGCCAGCAACGCCGGTGCCACGCCGACGCGAGGACCTCGCGCACCTCGCCGGCGTGGCACGATGCGTTGCTCGGCCCGGAGCGTTTCTGAGCCGGCCGCCGTATCTTGCCCGGCAGGTCGTTGGCCGAGCACCGCCGGAGGGCTACCCCGCCGCACCCGCTCGGAGGCAGCTGCCACACGCCTCCGGGAAGTCGAGCGTGCTCGAGCGGCCCCTCTCCCCGCTTCGCGGGGCGAGGGAGATGCGACACCTCGAGACGGGCGGATCCTGCCTACTTCCCCTCTTGCTTGATCTGCTCCGCCAGGTAGTTCTGGAGCCCGACCTGGTCGACCAGCGTCAGCTGCGCCTCGAGCCAGTCGAGGTGCTCCTCCTCGTCCTCCAGGATGTCCTCCAGCAGGTCGGCGGTCCCGTTGTCGCCCTCCTGGCGGCAGGTCTCGATGCCCTGGTTCAGCACCGGGATGGCGTGCTGCTCGAGCGCGCGGTCGAGCTTGAGCTGCTCGTCCACCGTCTGCCCGATGGTCACCTTCCCCAGCCGCTGCACGTTGGGGAAGCCCTCGAGGTAGAGCACGCGCGCGATGACGCGGTCGGCGTGCTTCATCTCGTCGATCGACTCGTCGCGGACCCGGTGCCAGAGCCGCTCGTACCCCCAGTTCTGGCACATGCGCGCGTGGAGGAAGTACTGGTTGATGGCGGTGAGCTCGTTCGTGAGGACCTCGTTGAGGAGGTCGATCACCTTCTGGCTGACCTTCATGAAGGCTCCTTCGCGCTCGGGTTCACGCCGCCTGGCGGCGCGGGCAGCCCGGGCACGCGCCGCCGGCGCGGCACGGGCCCGCCGCCCGCGAGAGGATGTAGGCGACCTCCTCGCGGCAGCAGCCACAATCGCCGCCCGCCCCCGTCTGGGCCTCGACCTCGGCGGGGGAGAGGCCCGCGCACGCCGCCTCGCGCAGGGCCTGCTCGGAGACGGCCCGGCAGGAGCAGACGATCACCGCGCCTCCGCGCCGTCGGGGGCGGCGTCCTTGGCCCTCGCCTGCAGGTAGCGCAGGACGAGCGGGCGGTCCTCGTCGCGGAGGTGCGCCCGCGGGCCGTAGTGGTCGACGGCCCAGGCCCAGCGCGCCCGGGTCTGCTCGGCGGGGTTGCGCAGGCGGTGGCAGGCGCCGCAGTGCTCGCGGTAGAGCTTCTCGCCGGCCGCGTCCTCGGCGCCCACGGCGGGGCGTGGGGCGGGGCCGCTGGCGCAGGCGGTGAGCACGGCGGCCAGGGCGAGCGTGGCGGACGCGGCGGCGAGGAGCCCGTTCTTCATGGCGAGGCCTCCAGAGCTCCGGCTAGAGCTGCAGCGCGAAGATGGCGCGGAGCTGGTTCTTCTGGCTCGTGTCGGTCAGCCCGAAGCCGCCCGCCAGCACCAACCAGGTGCGGCCCCAGGCGAAGGAGACGGCCGGGCCGGCGTAGTGCTCGCTCGCCCAGTCGCCCGCGTCGTCCGCCTTGTGCCAGGCGCCGAAGACCTCACCGCCCGCGCGCACCCAGGGGGCGAGCTCGTAGGAGAGGCCGGTGGCGTAGCCCAGCTCGTGCTCGCGGCCGCCGCCCGGGATGAGCTCGAGCTCGTAGAGCGCGTTCACCGAGACGTTGAGCGGACCGACGTCCTTGCCCAGGATGAGCTTGCCCTCGAAGCCGAGCGGCTTGTCGGCGGTCCACTCCTTCTTCACCTCGAGGTACAGGACCGGGTCCACGAACCACTCCCCGTAGTCGGAGAGCCGGTAGCGCGTCTCGATCTTGGTGGCCTGGTACTGCAGCGTCTCGCCCTGCACGCGGTCGAAGACGTTGTAGAGCGCGACGTCCCAGCGCGGGGTGATCCCGGTCTCGAGCTCCACCTGGTGCCGCCAGAACTGGCGGTCGCCGCTGCCGGCCTTCGGCTGCGTCAGGGTGGACCACAGCTCGACGTCGAGCCCGCCCGGCGGGGCGGTCACGGCGTTGTAGGTCTCGCCGTAGTAGCGCCGATCGGCGCGGGCGGCGGCGGGGGCGAGCAGGACGGCTGCGGCTGCGAGGACGGCGGCGACGGTGAGCTTCTCGTTCACGGCACGGCGGTGGGCGCGAGGCCTCTCTCGGAAGGAGCGGCCTCGAGGGCCGCGGGGGAAAAGATCAGGCCTCGACCCGCTTCACGTAGATCTCCTGCGCGATCTCGGGGTCGAGCGCGAGCGTGGTCTCGCCCACCTCGATCACGTACGAGGGCGAGCGCTGGTGGAGCCGGATCTCGCTGCCCGGGATGACCCCGAGCGAGGCGAGCCGGTCCATCCGGTCGTGGAAGCGCGGGGCGATGAACACGATCCGCGCCGGGGTGCCGAGCTCGAACGAGGGCAGCCCCGTCACCAGAGAGCGGACCGTCTTCTGCGCGGCGCCGCAGCAGCGGCCCGGCGGGATGGCCTTCCCGTGCGGGCAGGTGGGCGGGTGGCCGAGCAGCGTGCAGACCGAGTCGGTCGCCTCGGGCGAGAGGATGTGCTCGAGCTCGCACGCCTGGCTCTCGGTGGCGTCCTCCGAGAGCTGGAGCAGATCGCGGAAGAGCCGCTCGGTGAGGCGGTGGCGCCGGACGACCGCCCGCGCCCGCTGCTCGCCCGCCTCGGTGAGCGCGACGCGCTCGCCGTCCAGGCGGAGGAGCCCGGCCGCCTCCAGGCCCGCCAGCGCGCCGCGATCGAGCGCGCCGGCGTGCGAGGCGGCCGCGTGG